>JACRMK010000016.1 GCA_016235055.1 Chloroflexota bacterium
GCGCAGGGCCGCGCACACCGTACGCTGGCCGCGCGCCAGAATGGTGCCGGTCAGCAGCACCTGCGCGTGTTTCCATACGCGGGCATCGAAATGTACGGCGAACAACGCCAGCAGCGTGTTATAATCGTTTGGCAAGGTAAGCCTCGGTCCAAGAATTCTCTCCAGAACTCTTGATCAGCTTACCTTGTGTCATTTCAACGCGCAACAATGGACAAAGTCCAGCTTAGTAGAAGATAAGGCAGCCCCAAGCCTCATCATTAATTGGACGGGAGTCCCATTTCGCCTAAAATCAGGATCACCTGTCAATTCAGTGAATAGCAGTCAAACCGCATCAATGGACGACTTTATGACTCATCTGCCGCTCTTCGAATCGCCAAAGGCCATTGACGATCATTTCAAGCCCGACGCGCAAGTCATCCTCTATGCGGGCGATGTCGGCGACTTCATGGCGAGCGTGCCCGATCAAACCGTCAACCTGATCATCACATCGCCCCCGTACAATTTGGGCAAGGCCTACGAAGACCGCGTGTCGATCGAAGCCTACCTTGAAACTCAGGCCCAGACCATAGCGCAATTCCGGCGCATTTTGAGCGACACCGGAAGCGTTTGCTGGCAAGTAGGCAACTTTGTCGACAAAGGCGAAGTGTTTCCGCTGGACATCCTGTACTATGGCATCTTCAAGCGGCACGGTTTCCGTTTGCGCAACCGCATTGTCTGGCACTTCGGGCATGGCCTGCATGCATCCAAACGCTTTTCGGGCCGCTACGAGACGCTCCTGTGGTTTAGCAAAAGCGATGACTACGTATTCAATCTCGATGCCGTGCGCGTGCCCTCGAAGTATCCGGGTAAACTCCACTACAAAGGACCCAAGGCCGGCCAGCCATCGGGAAACCCTCTGGGAAAGAATCCGTCGGACGTATGGGAACTGTTGCTCAAGGAATGGGAGGAAGGTCTATGGGACATCCCCAACGTCAAGTCCAATCACCCGGAAAAAACGGACCATCCGTGTCAATACCCCGTCGAACTGGTTGAGCGCTGTGTACTCGCCCTGACCAACGAGGGCGATTGGGTGTTTGACCCGTATGCCGGGGTCGGCAGTTCGCTGATCGGCGCGCTGATGCACGAGCGTCGCGCGATGGGCAGTGAAAAGGAAACAGCCTACGCCGCCGCCGCTCGTGACCGGCTGCGCGCATTCTTTGGCGGCACGCTCAAGGTGCGCGCGATGGGTAAACCTGTACACCAACCAACCGGCAAGGAAAAAGTGTCCCAGGTGCCGGCAGTATGGAAACAGCCCGTGCAAAAGACTTTGCTGGAAAAGAAACGGAGATACCGATGATTGTTGCCGGCATCTATTCTTTCAATGGTGGTGAGCAAGCCGTGAAGTCCCGATTCGCCAAAGAGCTACGGGAAATACGGCAGGCTATCGCGACAGTCGATAGTGCAAGCCACAAGAGCAAGGTCAGCCGGGAAAAACCATGCCGGGCAAGGTGCTTTACAAACCGCGATCACTGAATGACGCATTCCGCGCTGAGTTTGAGGCAAACGACTGGCGAAAACACAAGGTGCCCTGTGAGTACCCAACCGCGTATTACACGCCAGGTTTCAAATCAGATGCTGCATCCAAAGGCGCATTCCGCGAGATGGACTTCATCAAGAATCGCCTCGGCGTCGAAGTTCAATTTGGCAAGTATGCCTTCATGGTGTACAACGTCTGCGCCAAGATGACGATCTTCCACAAAATGGACTTGATCGATGTGGGCGTCGAGATCGTGCCGGTCAAGGCGTTCGCCGACGATATGTCCTCCGGGGTTTCGTACTTCGAGCAGTTCGTCTGGGATCTCGAGCATCGTGGCGTTGCGGATATCGACATCCCGGTGCTGATTCTGGGCATCGCTGCGTAGTCATCCACTTTTCAGGCGCGGGCAGCCGCTCAGCGCCGCCGCAGCAGTTGCGGGACGCGCCGCAGTTCGTCAATGCGCAGCGCGTACGCCGCGCCGAGATAGGCCGCGCCGCCGATGGACAGGCAGCCGAGCGCGGAGAGCCACAGATTCAGGCCGGGCGCCAGCGCGAGGAAGCCGGCCAGGCACGCGCCCATGACGACGGCGGCCAGCGCCATGCGCCACGCCGCGCCGGACAGCGCGCGCCCGTCGAGGCCGCCGAGCCGGGCGCGCAGCAGCCAGGTGATCGCCGCCGCTTCCAGCAGGGTCGCGATGGAGTTCGCCAGCGCCAGCCCCCCGAACGAGAGCGGCCCGATCAGCAGCAGGCTCAGGAGCAGGTTCAGCGCCATCGCTGCCACGCCGATCATCACCGGCGTGCGCGTGTCGTGCAGCGCGTAGAAGCCGCGCGTCACGATCTCCAGCACCGCATGGCCGACCAGCCCCAGCGCATAGAATTGCAGCGCATAGACCGTCAGCGCGGTCGAGTCGGCGCCGAAGCGCCCGCGCTGCAGGAGCACCGCGACGAGCGGTCCGCCCGCAACCATCAGCCCAACGGCGGCGGGCAGCATGAAGAATAGCAGGCCGCGCAGCGACGACGACAGCGTGGCGCGCAGGGCAGTGGTCTCGCCGCGCGCCGACTGCGCCGCCAGCGTCGGGAAGAGCGCGGTGGCCATCGCCTGCGCGATGATGCCCTGCGGCAGCAG
Source organism: Chloroflexota bacterium (assembly GCA_016235055.1). Lineage (NCBI taxonomy): Bacteria > Bacillati > Chloroflexota > Chloroflexota bacterium. Next base: position 2,642 of record JACRMK010000016.1, read on the forward strand.
CATCAATAGCCACGCGTAGTTGAGTGCGGCCAGCGAGCCGGCCGCGAGTCCCGAAGCCAGGATCGTGTTGACGAGGAAGTTCAACTGCGTGATCGCCAGCCCGACGACGCGCGGCCCCATCAGCCGCGCCACCGCGTGCACGCCCGGATGGCGCAGGTCAACCGCGGACGACCAGTGGAAGTGGGCGCGCATCAATGCCGGCACCTGAATCAGCAAGTGCCCCGCTGCGCCGGCGACGACGCCCAGCGCCAGCCCGGCCACGCCGAGCGACGGACCGAGCAGCAGCGCGCCGCCGGTGATCGCGAGATTGTAGACGACCGGCGCGAGCGCTGGCAGCAGGAAGTGCTGCCGGGCATTGAGCACGCCCATCACGATGCCGCTGACGCCGAAGATCACCGTGGAGACCAGCATCAGCCGCATGAGGCTCACGGTCAGCGCCTGCTGCGCCGGGGTGAAGCCGGGCGCCACGATGACCGAGACGAGCCACGGCGCCGCGAGCGCGATGATCAGCGCGACCGCCGACAACAGGCCCAGCACCAGGTTGATGACCGTCGTCGCCAGGGCTTGCGCGCCCGGCTCATCGTCGCGCGCCAGATAGGCGGCGAACGTCGGGATGAATGCCGAGCCAAGCGCTCCACCGGCGATCAACTGAAACAGGATATCGGGGATGCGAAACGCCGCGAGGTAGGCATCGAGCTCGGCGCTGGTGCCGAATTGCGCGCTGATGACAACTTCGCGCAGGAGGCCGAGCGCGCGGCTGGCGACAAACGCGGCGGAGACGATCGTCGCCGCGCGAAGAAGTGAAGGGCGCTGCATGGGCGCGGGAGCGGCAGGTCAGCGCGCCGCGCGGTTAGCTGGCGCCGGCGTCCGGGTCGTCGCCGCGCCGGGAACGGCGCTCGGCGAGAATGCGCTGATAGTGGTCGCGCAAATCGGTCATCGGGATGCGCTTACCGCTCTCGAAGTATTCGCGCGCAACCTGGCCGATGGCATAGGTGCCGGCGGCGGCAAAACCCGCGGAGATCGCCCAGCCGGGGCCGGGCAGGAACTTGGCGACTTGCCCGCCCAGGTAGCGCACGGCCACGCCGCCCGCCACCGTGGCGATCAACTCGCGCGCCGTCACCGTCGTGAACTCCTCGCCGTACAACGCGGCGATGCGCAGGATCAGCCGGATCTGGTTGCCGAGCAGGATCGGGATATCGATGCCCGGAATCGGTTCGAAGCCGGCGATGACGCTCATCGTTGCGGCGCGGCGGACCATCTTTTCGGCGACCATGCGCCGGTGCTCCGGCAGCGCGCGGCCCAGCGCCACCGCCAGCGACGGCTGCTCATCCACCAGGCGCGGGATCAGCCGCTCGGCGATGCCCAGGCCGGTGCGCGCCGAGATCGGAATCACGTTGCGGCCCAGCCGCCCCTCGGCGATCATGATGACCGTCGTCGCCTCGCGCTGGTCGATCAGGTCCATCTTGTTCAGCGCCAGCACCAGCGGCTGCGCGCGGTTCTTCAACTCGGCAAACAGGTCGAGGTCGGTCTGCCGCACGCCGTTGGTGGCGTCCAGAATCAGCAGGTTGACATCGGCGGCGCGCGTGGCCTCGCGCGCCACGTCGGAACGCGTCGGCTGGGTCGGGTCGCCGAAGCCCGGCGTATCGACCAGCACAAACGGCCCGAACGCCTTCTCGATATTCTGGCGCGTGGTGCCGGGCACCGCCGACACGGTCGACACCGTGCGGCCGATCAGGTAGTTGAGCAGGGTGGATTTGCCGCTGTTGACCGCGCCGACGATCGCCACGCGCGATTGCAGCTCGGAGCGCACCTCATCATTCATAGACTTCAGATTGATGGCGCCGAGCAGCGAACGCAACTCGTTGACGGTACGCGGCAACTTGCCGGGGGAACTCGGTGAAGACATGCTGTGATTATACAGACGGGTGGCGCTTTGGGAAAAACGCGGGGGACGCGTGCAACCGGCGCGTATCACCGGGCACGTGCAAGCTTGTCGTTACCCCGATTTTCCAAGCTTGTCTTGGCTAGATAGGCGCCGGTGACCAAGTTCTGGAGATGCAGCCAGCCGCGCCTACTTCGGACACCCCATTGTTGCCGGGCGTTTGATCGCGCTGGTCAGTTCCGGCCCGCCCCACAGCTTCTGCACACCCGCCTGCACTTTGGCCGGGTCGGGCAACTGCACGGCGGCGCCGCCCGGCGTGGTCCACGGTCGGACGACCCGCTCGTCGATCAGGAAGCCGCGCGCGTTCTTCACGTCGACCTCCGCGCCCAGCCGCGCCAGCGCGACAATGGTCTGCGGCGGGATGTCGGTCTGCACCAGCGCGCTCAGCGTGCCGACCAGTTCCGGCAGGCGTGGCAGCAGATCGGCGCTGAGCAGCTTGCGGCGCACGGCGAGCAGGACCGCTTCCTGCCGGCGCATGCGGTCGAAGTCGCTGGTGGTGTGCCGCAGGCGCGCGAACGTCAGCGCCGCGGCGCCGTCCATTGCGATCGGGCCGGACGGCACCTCGTACGCGATCCGCCCGCTGGCATCTCTCTCGACGACGCGGCACTCGACATCCACCGTGACGCCGCCCATGGCGTTGATCGCTTTCTGGAAGCCGTCGAAGTCGATGCGCGCATAGTAGTGGATCGGGATGCCGAGCTGCGCCTGGAGCGCGCGCTTCAGCAGCACCGGGCCGCCGACCTGGTCGAGCGTGTTGACGCGGTTGGCGTAGTTGGGCAGCACGACCCACATGTCGCGCGGCACGCCAATCACGCCGATGCGCTTCGTCGCCGGGTCGATCGCGACGACGATGATCGTGTCGGTGCGCCAGCCGCCGCTGTTGGGGCGCTTGTCGCTGCCGAGCAGCACAATATTGAGCGTTTTCGGCCAGCCGGACGGCGGCGGCGCAGCGGCCGGCACCGCCAGTGCGGCGGCATCCGGTTTGGGAGGCGCGGCGGTCGGAGCGGGCGCGGCCGGCAAAGCGGCCGCTGACACCGTAGGCGACGCCGCAGTCTCCGGCTTGCTTTCGGTTGGAACGGTATCGGGCAACGGCGCCAGCCAGCGGCTTGCGTTCAGCAGCAGCGCCAGCACGGCCTGGTTGCCCGCATCGTATAGCGCGAGCGGCTCGTCGGGCGGGGCGGCGGCCTCGAAGGCGGCGCCAAGCGCGACGGTATCCACCGGATCGACATCGGGGATATCGATGGCCGGGCCGAGCGCGACACCCAGCAGCACGACGAGCGCAGCCGCCATCAGGCCGTCGAGCGCCAGAAACGCGGCCAGATGCCACCAGGTGATGCCGCGCCGGGCGCGCGGCGGCATTGCGATGCGCATAGGTTGCCGGATGAACATTCGCGCCGCGATCTGCGTCTATATGTTGATGGGCGCGCCGATATGGTATGCCATTTGCGGTACGGCGTCAACCGCGCCCGGCGTGGCGACAAATTATCAGCGGCCATCGATCTTGCTGCCCGCAAATGCGTTGACACTGTTTGGCGCATCTGTTAATATTCGCCTGCGTCTGTTGTGCTGTTGCGCGACCTATCGAGGCTCAATGTGGAGTTCTTACAGCAGTTGAACACCCGTCAGCGGGCAACGCTCCTGGTGCTCGCCGGATTGATCGTGTTGACCCTGCCCTGCTATGCGCTCGGCTTGCTGGCGTGGTACGTCGCGCCGCCGGATTTCACGCCGACCCCGACAGAGACGGCGGTACCCACTGTGACACCAACCTGGACTCCAACCCGCACGCCGACGACCACGCCGACGGCGACGGCCACCCGTACACCGACACCAACTGCAACCGCCACGCTGACGCCGACCGCGACGTTCACCTTAACGCCAACGCCAACCCACACGCCCACGCCGACCCGAACGCCGACGATCACGCGCACGCCGACCGCCACGCCGCCGCCGACCGCGACCGCGACAAGCACGCCTGCGCCGACCGACACGCCGGCGCCGACCGACACGCCGACGCCGGAGCCGCCCGCACCGCCGACCAACACGCCGACACTTGCGCCGCCGACCGCCACCCCCACGACGAAGCCGACGGCCACGCCGCGCCCGACCGTGGCGCCGACTGCTGCACCCACGAGCGGCAACATGCCGGCCACCACGCCGACGCCCGGCGCGACGGCACGGCCATAGGCGAGCGATGTGAGCGAGCCACACGAACCGGGCGCTTCGTCCGCGCTGCGCGATTTCGTCTTCAGTTGGAAGGGGATGACCTTCTTTGCCGTGCTCGCGATGTATGCGCTCGGCGCGTGCGCGCTGCTGATCCGCGCGGCGGCCGGGACGCCGGTACGACCGACCCCGACGCCGGTGGTGATCCAGACGGAGACGCCGGAACCGACGGCCACATCGACCGCGGCAGCGACGGCCGCGCCCGCGGCAACCGTTTCGCCGACCCGCACCGCGACGCCCGCCGTGGCGCCGCCGACGGCGACGCGCACGCGCACGCCAACGCCACGGCCGACGAACACCCCGCTGCCGACGGCGACCGCGACAATCACGGGCACGCCGCAGGCGACCGCCGCCGCGTCGCCGACCAGCGCCGCCAGCGCGTCGCCCACGGTCACCCTGACGCCGACCACGACGGCCAAGCCAACCGCGACCGCCGTGCCGAGCGTTACCGGCGCGCCTTCGGCCACGGCGACGGCCAGCCCGACCGCGACGCGCACCCGCACACCGACGCCGCTGCCGACCGCCACGCCGACGGTGACGTCCACACCCAGACCATGAACACGCTCTACGTCGTCGGCACGCCGATCGGCAATCTGGAGGACATCACGCTGCGCGCGCTGCGCATCCTCAAGTCGGTGCGCCTGATCGCCGCCGAGGACACGCGCAAGACGCGCATCCTGCTCGACCGCTACGAGATTCGCACGCCGCTGACGTCATACTTCGAGCACAACAAGCTGGCGAAGCTCGACCGCGTACTCGACGCGCTCGACGAAGGCGATGTCGCGCTGGTCTCCGATGCGGGCATGCCCGGACTGTCCGATCCCGGTTATGAGCTGGTGCGCGAGGCGCTGGCGCGCAAGGTTCCGGTGGTCGTGGTGCCGGGCGTGTCGGCGGCGGTCAGCGCGCTCGTCGTGTCGGGCCTGCCGACCGACCAGTTTGTGTTCGGTGGCTTCCTGCCGCGCAAGAGCGGGGAACGGCGCGCCGCGCTCGAAACGCTGGCGGGCGAGCGGCGCACGCTCGTCTTCTACGAAGCGCCGCACCGGGTGGTGGAGACGCTGGGCGACGTGCTGGCCGTGCTGGGCGACCGGCCGGTCTGCGCGGCGCGCGAGCTGACCAAGCTGTATGAGGAGATCGTGCGCGGCACGGCGCGCGAGGTGCTGGCGCACTTCACGGCAAACGAGCCGCGCGGCGAGTTCACGCTGGTGGTTGGCGGCGCGCCGGAGAGCAGTGATCGCTGGGACGCCGATGCCGTGCGCGCGCGGCTCGAAGCGCTGATGAACGACGGCCTGCCCGGCGCGGAGGCCGCGCGGCAGGTGGCCCGCGAGTCGGGCTGGCCGCGCCGCGAGGTGTACGCCGAGATGACGGGCCTGCGGCGCGTGGAGTGATGCGACGACGATGACGGATGCGATGAATATTACCTACCCGCTGTTGCTCGAACCGGTGGTCAAGGAGAAGATCTGGGGCGGGCGCATGCTCGAAACGGTTGCCCGCAAGACGCTGCCGCCTGATCTGCCGATCGGCGAGACGTGGGAGGCGTGGCAGGGCTGCCGAATCGCCAACGGGCCGCAGACCGGGCGCACGCTGGGGTCGCTGATCGCCGCCGACGCGCGCGGCATGCTCGGCGCGGGCGGCAGCACGCAGTTGCCATTGCTGTTCAAGTACATCGACGCGTGCGACCACCTCTCGGTGCAGGTACACCCCGACGACGCGCAGGCACGGGCGATGGAGCAGTACCCGTTCGGCAAGACCGAGGCGTGGTACGTGCTGGCCGCCGATCCCGGCGCGACGCTGGTGCACGGCTTCCGCCGCGACGTGGACGAAGCGATGGTGCGCAACGCGCTGGCGCGCGGCACGCTGACCGATTTGCTGGCGTTCGTGCCGGTGCAGGCGGGCGACGTGCTATTTGTGCCGGCGGGTCTGGTGCATGCGATCGGCAAGGGAATCGTGCTGGCCGAGATTCAGCAGAACTCCGACACGACCTACCGCTTCTATGATTGGGACCGGCGCGACAGCGCGGGCCGGCCGCGCGACTTGCACGTCGAGCAGTCGCTGCGCGTTTCCGACCTGAGCGCACTGCCCGCGCACATGGTGCCTGCGCTGACAGTCGAGCGCGACGGACTGTCGCAAGCGTATCTCGTGGCGTGCCGCTACTTCGCGTGGGAGCGCTGGCGCGTGACGCGCGATGCCGTTGCACCGGCCCCGGTCTGCAAGTTTCAGATTGTCACGCTCTTATCGGGCGAGGCGCTACTCCACTACGGCGGCGGTGAGCCGGTGCGCGTGCCGCACGGCCAAACGCTGTTCATCCCGGCGGTGCTGCCGGCGTACCGCATTGCCCCGCAGACTGATGCGTGCGAACTGTTGTGCGCGTACGTGCCCGACCTCGCGGCCGACGTGGTCGCGCCGCTGCGCGCGGCGGGCTATACCGATGCACAGATCGCGCGGCTCGGCGGCCCGATCGCGCGGCAGAACGACCTGCTGCCGGTCATCGACTAACGGGCGGAGTACACCCCCGCCCACGCGACCGCCGAAAGGATGGCCGTCGATGAAGCACAAACGATTACGGTGGAAACGCGGACTCGTGCCGGTCGTGTTCGCGTGCGTGTTGACCCCCGTGTTGATCGCGTTGGCGGCCGCGCCGCCCACCCTGGTCGATCCACTGTCCGACCTCCAACAGGCGTCCGACGCCCCAGTGCGCGTCGCATACCACCCGGCGACCGGCGTCGCGGAGTTCTTCAGCGGCGCGGTGCTTGTGCCGGGCGACAGCGCGGAGGTGCGTGGCCGAGCCTTCCTCACGCGCTACGGCCGCCTGTTCGGCGTCCGCGACCCCGCCGCCGAATTGCACGTGATGCGCGCGGCGAGCGACTCCGCCGGCATGAGCCACGTCACGTATGAGCAGTTCTACGACGGCGTGCCGGTTTTTGGCGCGCGGCTCGTGGTGCATATCGACACCGAGGGGCGTGTGGTTGCTGTCAATGGGCAGTTCCAGCCTGGCATCGACCTCGCCAGCGTGAGGCCCGCCACCGATGCCGCCGCGGTGCGCATGGCGGCCGAGGCTGATCTCGGCGCACGTTCCGTAGCATGGGAAGCCGCACCGCGCCTCGTGATCTGGACGCACAATGCGGGCGACGCGAATGCGCGGCTGACGTGGGAACTGCGCGGGCTGGCCGACGAACCGCTGGGCCGCTGGCACTACTTTGTGGACGCGCAGAGCGGCGCGATCGTGTACCGGCTGGACGAACTGACGACCGCGAAGGATCGCCGTGTCTTCACGACGTTCAACGGCTCAGCCTTGCCCGGCTCCGTGCTGCGCTGCTTCGAGGCGTCGCCGGTCTGCACCGGCAATGATACGGCCGCGCAGGACGCCTTCGACTTCTCCGGCACGATCTACGATTACTACTTCAACAACTTTGGCCGCGACTCGTACGACAACCACGGCGCGCCGTTGACCGCGACCGTACACTACGGCGTCAACGTCCCGCTGGCGTTCTGGAACGGCGATGAAGTCGTCTTTGGCGATGGCAACAACGTCACCTCGACGGTGACGGCGCACGATCTCGACTTGGCGGCGCACGAGTGGTCCCATGCCGTCACGGAGCACACGTCGGATTTGTTTTACGAGGGCGAGTCGGGCGCGCTGAACGAGAGTTACGCCGACGTCTTCGCCGTCTTCATCACCCCGACCAACTGGCTGATCGGCGAAACGTCGTACATCGCCGATCCGGTCTACGGCCTGCGCAGCTTGGCCGACCCGACCAAGGGCGGGCGCTGGGATCCCAACGCGCCCGCGACGAGCGCGGGGCAGCCCGACCGCATGGCCGTGCGCGCCGTGCTGCCCGACCAGTTCGACAACGGCGGCGTACACATCAACAGCGGCATTCCGAACAAGTCGGCGTACCTGCTGGTGAACGGCGGGACGTTCGGGGGCGTGACGGTCGCCGGGCTGGGGTTAACGAAGACGCAGCAGATATACTATCGCGCGCAGGCGTTCTACAACACGCCGTTCACGAGCTTTGCGAACGCGGCGCAGAACAGTTTCCAGGCGTGCCGCGATCTGGTCGGGCAGTTCGGCATCACGAGCAGCGACTGCGAGAGCGTGGTCGCCGCGTGGGCGGCGGTCGGGGTGACGACGATCCGCCGCCTCTATCTGCCGCTCGTCACTGGGGCGGGCGATGCAACGCAGACGCCGCCACCTCCGACGACGAGTATCACCGGCCGCGTGAGCGAGAGCGGGACGGCCACGGCCGGTATCACCGTTACGCTGGCGCAGTGCAACAGTGTGACATGCACGACGCTATTCATCACGACGACCGTTGCCGACGGCGGCTACCGCTTCGCGCCGCCGAGCCTGCCCGCCGGACTATTTTACCAGGTGCAGTACCGGCAGAGCGCGACGTGCAGCCGGTTCGGCGCGTGGGACGGCCCCTGGATCATTCCGTTCGCGGCGGGCGACAGCCGCGCCGGCGGCGACTTCGACATCAGCGCGACGTTGCCAATCACGCCGGCTGGCGGGGTGATCGGCATACCGCAACTGTTCCAGTGGACGGGGCGCACTCTGCCGCCGAGCATGACGGCCGACTTGCCGGAGTTCCAGTTGTACGGCAGTAGCGGCTCGGCGTTGCTGCACACGCAGGTATTGACGCGTGGTGTGACGTCATACGCCCCGCCGGCGGGCGTCGTGCAGGCGTTCCAAACGTATCGCTGGGCGGTGGCGGTGCTGGGGCCGCAGGGGCGCGGGGATGTGGGAAGCGTGGCGTGCCAGCAAGGGTTCACGATTACCAGTCTGAGCGCGGCGGTGGTCGATCGATCGTATTTGCCGCGGATGGTTGGAAACAGGTAGCGCTGTAGACGTGGTGGGTTCCGGGAACGAAAAAGCGGGAAGCCCCGATCTCAGGGCCTCCCGCTTTTTCGTTTTATCGTTTGTGCGTTATACCGCGCTGGCGACGTACTGCAGGATAAGCTGGAAGCAGTCGAGCATCGGCTGCGGGACGCCGGGCGTGCCTTGCACGGTGGCGAAGACGAGCGTCTGCCCGTTGCGGTGCAGGGTCAGTTCCATCGCGAAGCGGTCGCAGCACGGGTCGGCCGGCCAGTAGCGGCCGGGCGCGACGTTGTAAATGCCGGTCGCCTCGAGCTTGCCGAGCAAGGCCGTGTACGCCACCGCGCCGTCGACCGCGTGCAACGTCTTCGGCCCCGTGCGCTGCTCGACGATCACCGTGCCGTCAGCCTTGAGCGTCAGCGTGTCGCTGACGCCGGCGATGCCGCCGGAGCGCCGGAGCACGATATCGGTGGACGCCGACGGCGTGACGACGATTGGCACCACGGTGACGTTAGGCACGGATGGCGGCCGCGGCGTGCCGGTTGGCGCGCTCGCCGGCGCCGTAGCGCTGGCCGGTGTGGCGGACGGTGCGCCGCCGCCGCAGGCCGCCAACAGCCAGGCCGCCGCGATTGACAGAATGATGGTGCGAAACATGGCTCCCTCCGTAAATGCGTTGCGCGTCGAACGGCGCGCCACGTCAAATTGCTGTTCCACCGTATTGACGGCGGTGCCGCCGCGTTTGTTCCAGTTTGTCCGACGGCTATGTCGATTGTATACCGGTTTGGGCGCTTTTGGCGATTCCATGCCGCCATGTTAATATGCGGCCGATGGGATTGCTTTGAGCGTTCGAATCGTCCTGAGCACGGCTGCCGTATTGTGCGTCGCGCTGCTGCTGTCTGTGCTCGCCGCCTGCGACCGGCTCGCGCCGGATTTCGTGCCCGCGCCCGCGGGGACGCCGCCGACCGCCGGCACCCCGGCGGTCTTGCTGCCGCCAACCACCGGCGGCCCGACCCGCGCACCTGCCACCACGCCGATCACCACAACGCGCGCCGCCACCGGCGTGGCGCCGACGCCTCTGCCGGCCGGCACGCCGACGCCGCTGCTCACCCCCTCACAGACGTTTCGCTATATTGTGCAAGCCGACGACACGCTGTCGTCCATCGCCGCGCGGTTCAAGACCAGTGTGGAGATGCTCGTCCTGCTGAACAGCCTGCCCAGCGACCTGATCGCCGTCGGCCAGCAACTCGTCATACCGGGCGCGCCGCCGACCGCCACCAGCACGCCGCGCCCGCCGACCCCGACCAACACGCCCCGGCCAACGCCCCGCACCTACGTGGTGCGCCTCGGCGACACCCTGAGCGCGATCGCCAAGCGTTACGGCACCACCGTCACCGTCATCATGCAGTACAACGGGCTCAAGAGCGAAGTGCTCGTGCCCGGGCAGGTTCTGCGCATACCCTGAAAGATGGTGATGCACAAGTCAAACCGAATCGGACGCGCCGCATATAGTCTGCTGTTCGTGCTGGCGGCGCTCGCGGCCGCCTGCTTCGGGCCGACCGCGACCCCGCCCAACGCCACGCCGACCGCCACGGCCATGCCGACCGAAAGCCCGGCGCACCTGCCGACGGATGCCGCCGTGCTTCTGCGCGCGCAGGCTGCGCCCGCCGCCACCGCCACACCGACCGCCACCGCACGGCCCAGCCCGACGCCGACCGAGCCGTCCGACCGCGAGCCGCGTCACGCGGTGGCGAGCACCGCGACGCCAACGCGCCTGCCGCCGCGGCCGACCGCCACGCGACCGGCCAACGTGCGCGAGTTGCACGTCCCGATCCTGATGTATCACTACCTGTCGACGCCGCCGGAGAATGCCGACGCGATCCGGCTCGACCTCTCGGTGCCGCCCGAGCAGTTCGAGCAGGCGGTCGCCTATTTCGCCGCGCAGGGCTACCAGACGGTGAAACTGCAAGCGTTGTACGATGCCGTCGCCAAAGGCAGCCCGCTGCCGCCGCGCCCCATCGTCTTCACGTTCGATGACGGCTACGCGGACGCATACGTCAACGCGATGCCGATCCTGAAGAAGTACAACTTCACGGGAACGTTCTACGTCATCACCGGTTTCGTGGGACGACCCGGCTACCTGACCTGGGCGCAGATCGGCGAGATGGCCAAAGAGGGCATGGACATCCAGTCGCACAGCGTGACGCACATCCCGCTGAAGGGCAAGAGCGCCGACGTGCTGCGCCGCGAGTTGGGGGATTCGAAGCGCACGCTGGAGCGGATGATCGGCCAGCCGGTCAACTTCATCTGCTACCCGTCGGGGCAGTACGACGAGTTGACCATGGTGATCGCCCAGGAGGTCGGCTATCTCTCGGCGACGACCACGCACGCGGGGGTATGGGAGAACGACGCCCAGCCGTTCGAGTGGCCGCGCATCCGCATCCACGGCCACGACCAGTTGGGCACGATCCTGAAGCGCCTCAAGTTTCCCGAACTGATACCGTAGCGCGGCGCAGCCAGGTAAACGCGTACGGGTGTTCAATTGAACGCCCGTAGATTATTACTCGATCTTGATCTTCGTCACGCGCTGCGGGCCGCCCTTCTCGTTCTCGTCGATCTTCTCGATCGCGCCATCGAGCAGGCTGCGCCAGGCCAGCAGCGCCTCTTTCAACGCTGCTTTCCCGTGCTTGCGCACCGTGTTGAGCGTCTCGCGCGATTCCATTGTCTCGCGCATCTCCGCCTTCAGGCCATCCATGCCGGCCTTGAAGTGATCCTCCCACGACAGCGGGTCGCTCTGCTTGTTCTCTTCGCTCATCGTTGCCTCCTCTATGAGGGCGAACACGCCGGTTCGCCCCTACGATTTCTGCGCCAGCGCAATCAGCGACGTGCCCCACGGCAGGTTGAGCACGCGCAGCAGCGCCGCCTCCACCTGGCCGACGATCGTCAGCACCGCATTGACCGGCGGCGACGCCGGCTCCATCTCCACCTGGTACTCGTCCGCACTCGTGTGATGCGAGCGCAGGTCGGGCGCCTGCTGCGTGCCGCGCCGCATCAGGATCAGCAGCGCCGCCAGCGGGAAGACGAAGAAGTTGTTGTAGGTCACCCGCTGCACCGTGAAGCCCGCCGCCTCCAGCGTGCGCCGCAACGCGCCCGCCGTGTAGCGCCGCTCGTGCGCGTTCAGCTCGTCGTTGCGACTCCACAGGAACATGAACGCCGGCACCGTCACCAGCACGTGCCCCCCCGGCGACAGCACCCGCGCGCACTCCTTCAGCACGGCCACATCGTCTTTGGTGTGCTCGATCACGTCGAGCGCACTCACCAGATCGAACTGCGCGTCGGCGTGCGGGATGCCTGCGCCGGCGTCGGCCAGCTTCACGTCGTAGCCGCGCTGCTGCGCCAGCTTCAACGGCCGCGGGTCGATCTCGACGCCCTTCACCGGTCCGAAGCGCACCAGGTGGTGCATCATGTTACCCGCGCCGCAGCCGACGTCGAGCACGCGTAGGTTGCGGCCGAGCAGCGACGCCGTGACGGCGAAGATCGCGCGCACGCGGCTGGCAAACCACCAGTGGCGGTCTTCCGGCAGTTCCGTAATGGCAGGTGTTGTGGTGGATGCAGTCGTCAATTCACACTCCAACTGTGATTATACCATCGCGGACGCGCAAGGCTTGAACGCAAAATACGCCTACTTCGGCATTCTCTCGAAGTTAGCGACAGCCCGACGGGTGTATTCGGCCGGGAAGGTGTTGTAGATCTGCGCGTGATCCGGGCCGCTCACCTCCCACGTGTCGGCGCCGGGCGCGGCCGCCTTGAGCGCGGCGAAGTGCTGCGGCGTGATGCTTTTGTCACCGTTGCTGTAAATGATCAACAGCGGCCGCGGGGCGATCCGCCCGATCTCGGCGTCGGGCTTCGCGTCGTTCAGGTTGGCGCCGACGACGAAGTTCGACATGAACAGCGCGGACGGAATGAAGGCGTTCGGCAGGCCCGACTCGGCCGTCCAGCGCTGCTCCAGCACCCACGGGAACTCCGCGAACATGCTGTCCACGACGACCGCGCCGAAGCCGGTCTCCCCGGCGGCCGCGCCGATGCTCGACGCGCCGCCCAACGAGAGGCCGAGCACGCCGATATGGCCGGGCGCGAAGCCCTGACTCTGCAGCCAGTCGTACGCGCCGAGCACGTCGCGCCGCTCGACCAGGCCAAAGGTGAAGCGGCCGTCGCCGCTCTGGCCATGCCCGCGCAGATCGATCAGCAGCACGGCGAAACCGGCGCGCTGGAAGTCGGCCGCCAGCTCGACCCAGCGGCCGTCCCACTCCTGCTTGCGATTGTTGTCCTTGCCGTGCACCATGATGATGGCGCGGGTGGCGCCCTGGCGCGGGATGAACGAGCCGGCGACGGCGACGCCATCGCTGCGCGCCGGGAGGCGCACATCGGTGAACGGCACGGCCGGTGTGCGCGGCGGCACGTCGGGCGAGAAGTCGCGGCGCGGCCGCGTCAGCCGGTCGGAAGCGACATAGCCGACCGCGAAGTAGCCGCCCAGCGCCAGTAGCGCGATGGCGGCAGCGACCGCCAACATGACACGGCGGGCGCGGGTGGACGATACGGACGGGTTTGCCTGGCGCACAGTAACCTCCGATTTTGGAGCGCGGCCGCAATCGGCCGGCAGTCATTCGCTATGGTGCTATTCAAGCGCAAAGCGAGCGCCAGCGCAAGCCACAAGAACGCCAAATGCCGCCAATGTTCTGGTAGCAGCGGATATTGGGCTAAACGCGGGGTCGAGTAGACCCGGTATAGCATGCGTTCGGTTCCGGTTACCGGTCGTGACCTGGAGACTGTATGACTATCGATGCCGTAGCGCGCATGGCGGAGATCAATACACAGATGCCCGATCGGATGCACCGACACCGCATGGTGCAGGACGCGATCATGGCAACCTACGGGGGCAATTCTGCTCTTCATGTTGAGCATGTTCGCGATCGCTTTCGCGGTCATCTCGGCGACCGAGTGGGCGTCGGTGGCAGCGCTGGCGCTCCTCCTGTCGGGGGTGGCACGGCTGCTGGCCGGGGTGCTGGTGACGGCGTTCGCACTGCGCGTCACACCGGGCGGTGATGTACGAAGCGCGCTGGGTGCCGGCGCTGAAGCGGTCGCGCGCCCGCTGCGCCGCAGTTGACAGGCATGGCCACACTACATATACTTTGCATATTCAAAATTTGACTAATAGGCGGATGATCCGCATGACGGTCGTACTGGAAGCGGCGAGCGAGTGAAAGCGATGTATCGACTGTGGTCTGTCATATGGCTGGCGCTGGCCGTGTTCCTGCTGCCGGGCTGCGGCGATAGCACGACGCCCGTTACGCCGCACGGTGAACTGACCGTCTTCGCGGCCGCGTCGCTGACCGATGCCTTCAACGAGATCGGCCAGAACTTCAGCGCCGCCAACCCCGGCGCGAATGTGCTGTTCAGCTACGCCGGCTCGAACGCGCTGGCCGCGCAGATCGCGCAGGGCGCGCCCGCCGACCTGTTTGCCAGCGCGAACAAGGCGCAGATGGACGCCGTCGTGAAAACGGGCCGCATCGACGGCGACGGTACCCGCACCTTCGCGCGCAATCGTCTGGTGGCGATTGTCGCCAAAGGCGTGAACAAAGCGGCGCGGCTGCCGGACCTGACGAGCCCGGGGCTCAAGATCGTGCTGGCGGACAAAGCCGTGCCGGTCGGGCAGTACGCGCTCGACTATCTGGACAAGGCGGTCAAAGACCCAGCTTTCGGGGCGGGATACAAGGCTGCCGTGCTGAAGAACGTCGTCTCGTACGAGCAGGATGTCAAAGCGGTGCTGGCGAAGGTCGCGCTCGGCGAGGCCGACGCGGGCATCGTGTACACAACCGACGTGCAGGGCGCCAACGCCGACAAGGTACAGAAAATCGAAATCCCCGATGTGCTTAACACGGTCGCGGAATATCCGATCGGCGTCCTGAAGGATTCCAGGAACGCCGCGCAGGCGAAGAAGTTCTTTGATTACGTGCTGTCGCCCGAGGCACAGCAGGTGCTGTCCAAATACGGCTTCGTGCCGGCGAACAAGTAGCGACCCCGGCAATTTCACAGCCGCCTCGTCACGGCCAACCGCGACTTGTCCGCACCGCCCTTTGTCACCCTGAGCGCGAAGGGTCCTGCATCCTGGGCAGACCGCGCCATTGCGAATCACCCTGAGATGCTTCACGCGCGCGGCGCGGCGAGTACCGCCGTTCTTGCCTTCGCGTTCAGCATGACAAGGGCATTGGGAATGTGAATTCGCGACACACCCAATAAGGCGCACAGAGCCATGCACGCTCTGTGCGCCTCATCGTGTTGTACCCCTCACGAGCGAGTCTACGCCGCGATCGCAACCTTGATGGCCCGCGCCAGCGCGCGGGCGCGCTGCGGCGCATCGCCGACGTAGCCGGAGGCGTCGAGCAGGGCGCGCGCTTCGTCCGCGCCCACGTGCGCCAGGACGCGCGGGTCGGCGCACAGCCGGTCGGCCAACGGGTTCGCGCGCCCCTGCGCCACTTCGGCCCAGGCCGCCATCGCATGATTGCGGATCAACTCGTGCATCGCCTGCCGGTCGGCGCCGTGCCGCGCCAGCGCCATCAGCAGGCGCTCGGTCGCTGCGAACACGCCGTAGGTGTCCAGGTTGCGCGCCACCGCCGCCTCGTGGACCCGCAGGCCGTCGAGGATACGCTGCGCCGTCATCAGCAGTTCGTCGGCGGCCAGGAACGCGTCAGGCAGGATCAGCCGGCGGTTGGCCGAGTCGTCCAGCGTGCGCTCCAGCAGGGTGTGCGCGGCGTCGTCCCAGGCTACGCGCGGCAGCGCCGCCAGGTAGCGCGCCAGCGAGTCGATCTTCTCCGCGTTGATCGGGTTGCGTTTGAACGGCATTGCCGACGAGCCGACCTGCCGCTCGCGAAACGGCTCCGACCACTCGCCGAGCGGCGGCGATTGCAGCAGGCGCAGGTCAAACGCGAACTTATAGAGCGTCTGCGCCAGCCCGGCCAGTGCGTTCAGCACCAGCCAGTCCTGCTTACGCGCATACACTTGTGTCGCGACCGGGAAGGCGTCCAGGCCCAGGCGCGCCATTAATTGCGGCTCAAACTCGGCGACGCGCGCGCCCAGCAACTCGCCATACGAGGCGCTGGTGCCGACTGCACCCTTAAAGCCCTTGCCCTTCAGGCCCGCGCGCACGCGCGTCAACTCGCTATAGTCGATCAGCGCATCCTGCGCATACTGCGCCAGGCGATAGCCGACCGTCGTTGGCTCGGCGGGCTGGAGGTGCGTGAACGCCATCGCGGGCAGATCGGCGTAGCGCTCGACCTGACGCGCGAACACGACCAGCAGCGCGCGGCACTTGTCGATGATGATGTCGAGCGAGTCGCGCACGCGCAGCGCGTCGGCGTTGTCTTCGACGTCCATCGACGTTGCGCCGAGGTGGATGATGCCGCCTCCGACCGGGCACTGCTCGGCATAGGCGCGCACCTCGGCCATCAGATCGTGGTGGATTTCGCTCTCGATCGCCAGCGCGCGCTGGATGTCGATCGCGTCCTGGTGCGCGCGCAGGTCGGCAACCTGTTCGGCCGCCACGAGTCCGAGCTCATGCTGCGTCTCGGCCAGCGCGACCCAGATGCGCCGCCAGAGCTTGCGCTTGTGCACCTCGCTCCAGACGGCGCGCAGCGGCGCGGAGCCGTAGCGCCAGGAAAAGGCGGACTGGTAGGTGGCGTAGTCGGTGCTCATGGTCATCCATCACGACAAGACCTCACAGGTCTTGAACTGTGAGGTCTGCCAAAGCTAGCGCTCGTTGAAGTTCTTCAGCGGCTGGTTCCAGTCGGTCGGGCCGGGCTTCTTGATCGACAGGTGGCAGGCATCGGCGTGCGCCACCGCGCCATGCCAGTGCCACTCGCCCTTGGGCACGATCGCCGTCTGGCCGGTCGCGATTTCGATGCGCGCGTGCTCGGTCGCCACTACGCAGCGCCCGTCGACCACCACCAGCAACTGGTCGACCGAGTGCAGGTGCGGCATCGTGCGCGCGCCGTCGTGGAAGAAGACGGCCAGCACCTCCAGGTCGTCGGTCGCGGTCTGCGGGATGAGCGTCTGCACCAGCACGTGCCCCTCGAACCATTCGGGATGGGGCGGCTTCTGCGCCTCGGCGCGGTTGGGAATCATACCCTTCATCGTAACCTCCGTGGGGTGTCGGCGATTGTCATAGAGGCGGCCTCTGACACCCGCCGTGTGCATGGCAAGAGCGCCGGGCGGGCGACCTGTCGCACTCGTTGGGGGCGTCAGTGACCTGCCTCTGCGCGCTGCTTCCGACAGTTTGCTGGTGTACCGGTCATCAGCGTGCATTGCAGCCGCGACCGGCATTAACGATGCCGGCCATAGCCGGCGCGCTGCTGAGGATAAGTTGCAAGCCCGCGCTTACCCGATGATGATCTGGTCGCGCTCCGGACCGACGGAGATGAGGCTGGCCGGCACGCCGGTGAACTCTTCGATCCGCGCGATGTACGCGCGCGCCGCGGCCGGCAGGTCGCTGCGCTTGCGCGCGCCGCTCACATCGGCGGCCCAGCCGGGCGCCGACTCGTAGACCGGCTCAACCTGCTGCAGCACCGCTGCGTCGGCGGGGAAATCGGCCAGCAACTCGCCCTTGTAGCGGTAGCCGGTGCAGAGCTTGAGCGCGCCAAAGCCGCTCAGCACGTCCATCTTCGTGATGACCAGCTCGGTCACACCGTTGTTGCGCGTGGCGTACTTGAGCGCCACCAGGTCGAGCCAGCCGGTGCGGCGCGGGCGGCCGGTCGTGCTGCCGTACTCGTCCCACGGGTTGGCGCCGGTGCCGCGCAGGTGTGCGCCGGTCGCGTCGAACAGCTCGGTTGGGAACGGGCCGGCGCCGACGCGCGTGTTGAACGCCTTGAGCACGCCGACAATGCGCGTGATCGGCTGCGGGCCGATGCCGAGCCCGGACAGCGCGCCGGCCACGCCGGTGTTCGAACTGGTCACGTACGGGTAGGTGCCCATGTCGATATCGAGCAGGACGCCCTGCGCGCCCTCGGCGACGATATGGCCGCCGCGCGCCAGCACCGCATGCACGATCGGCGAGGTATCGCCGATGTACGACGCCAGGCGCTTGGCATAGGCGTAGTACTCGGCACTCAACGCATCGGCGTTGAGCGCCGGTGCGCGGTACTCGTGCGCCAGTTGCTGGTTGGCGTGCGTGACCTGCTTGTGCAGCGCGTCGGCGAAGTGCTCCGGCTCGCGCAGGTCGGCCGCGCGCAGGTTGGTGCGCAGCATCTTCGCCGAGTAGGCCACACCGATCCCGCGCTGGGTCGTGCCGATGGCATCGCCGCCGCGGAACTTTTCCAGCGCGGCGTCGAGCGCGACGTGCGTCGGCAGGACGAGGTGCGCGTTGTGGCTGATCGTCAGCCGGGCCGGCGAGACGTCGTAGCCCGCCGTCTGAATCTCGTCCATCTCGCGCAGCAGGTTCTTCGGATTGATGACCATGCCGGCGGCCAGCAGGCACGCGACGTCTTTGTAGAAGATGCCCGAGGGCACCAGATGCAGCCGGATGACGCGGCTGCCGATGGTAATGCTGTGTCCGGCGTTGTCACCGCCGTTATAGCGGGCCACCACCTGCGCGTCGCGCGCCAGCCAATCGACGACGCGGCCTTTGCCTTCATCGCCCCACTGGGCGCCAATCAGAACCGTAACGGGCATGCTCTCACCTCACGCCGCAAGTGTAATCGAAAGCGGCGCGGGAAGCAAGCGGGGTGAGCATCACAGCATCACATGCGTATGACCTAATGACAGGGTGACGAGAGTACAAGATGATAGGATGACAGGATGACAAGATGACAAGATGACGGATAACCCGACGGCAGTCGGTCAGCGTGCCAGCCTTTCATCTTATCACCCTGTCATTGTGTCATCTCGTCATCGCTTCATCACATCGCGTGCTAGAGCGATTTCCTAATCAGTTGATAGTACCAGCACGCTGCAACGTCACTCCGGCGGAAGCCGGAGTCCAGAATCATGGACTGGATGCCGGCTTTCGCCGGCATGACGGGTTGCACGTGGCGGTGCGCTCCGGCTATCCAATCGGAACCTGCTCTAGGAAATGTTGTACTCGACCAGCTCGCCGGAGACCATATACACCACGCGCTCGCAGATGTTGGTCGCCCGGTCGCCGACGCGCTCCAAATTGTGCGCCACCCAGAGCAGCCACGTCGCGCGCGTGATCGTGTGCGGGTCGTTGAACATGAAGACCAGCAGTTCCCGGTAGACCTGCTCGTAGAGCGCATCCACGGCGTCGTCGTCGCGCGCCACGCGCTTGGCCTGCTCCACATCGCCGCGCACGAACGCGTCGAGCGCGGCGTGCGTCATCTCAATCGTCTTCTCGGCCATGCGCGGGATGTCGACCAGCGGTTTGAGCAGGGGCTCGGCGCCCATCATCACATTGATCTTGGCGATGCCCTGCGCGTGATCGGCCATGCGCTCCAGTTCGTTGGCGATGATCAGCGCGGCCGTGATGCGCCGCAGATCGCGCGCCATCGGCTGCTGCTGGGCGATGACGGCGACGCACTGGTCCTCGATCGCGAAGCGCGTGCGGTTGATCTCCGCGTCGTCCGCGATGACCTGCTTGGCCATCGCCACGTCGCGCGTACGCAGCGCCTCCACCGAGCGCTCGACCGCTTTCTCGGTCATGCTGCCCATCAGCAGGATGTCGTCCTGCAGGTGCTTCAACTCCTGGTCGAATGTCCGCCGCATGCTCATTGAAATCTCCCCGTGGAATGATGGCGCGCCGCGAGCCGGCCCTACCCGAACCGGCCCGTGATGTAATCTTCCGTGCGCTTGTCGTGCGGGTTGGTGAATATCTGCCGGGTCGGCCCGATCTCGATCAATTCGCCGATGCGCTCGGCGCCAGCCAGCATGAATGCCGTCTGCTCCGAGACGCGCGCGGCCTGCTGCATGTTGTGCGTGACAATCACGATCGTGAAGCGCTTGCGCAGCTCCTGCATCAGGTCTTCGATCTTGAGCGTGGCGATCGGGTCGAGCGCGGAGCACGGCTCATCCATCAGGATCACCTCCGGCTCGACGGCGATGGTGCGCGCAATGCACAGGCGCTGCTGCTGGCCGCCGGAGAGCGACGCGCCCGACTGCTGCAGCTTGTCCCTGACTTCGTCCCAGAGCGCCGCCTGCCGCAGGCTGCGCTCGACGATCTCGTCCAGCCGGGCGCGCTCCGCTTCCTTGCCCAGGCGGTAGCCCGCAACCACATTATCATACACCGACATCATCGGGAACGGGTTCGGCTTCTGAAAGACCATGCCGATCAGCCGGCGCACCAGCACCGGATCCACCGACGGCGCATAAATGTCGTTATCGTCGAGCACGACCTGGCCTTTGACGCGCGTGCCGCGCAGCACCTCGTGCATGCGGTTCAGACAGCGGATCAGCGTGGACTTGCCGCAGCCCGAGGGGCCGATGATCGCCGTGATCGAGTTGGCCGGGATATGCAGCGAGACATCGCGAATGGCCTGTGTGTGCCCATACCAGGCCGACAGATTCCGCACTTCCATGGAATGCGCGGCAGCATTTGACGGTTCAGTCACAGGTAGGAGCCTTTGCGGGATAGCACGGCGGCCTGCGCTCAGCGCACCTGCGTACGCGATGCTACAACGCGCGTCAGCAGGCTGAACAGGCCAATCACGCTGATCAGGACGAGTGCGCTGCCCCACGCCTTGGTGTGCCAGTCGTCGTACGGCGAGACGGCGTAGTTGTAAATCTGAATCGGGAGGGCGGCCATCGGCTGCGTCAGGTCGAAATTGAAGAACTGGTTGCCGAGCGTGGTCAGCAGCAGCGGGGCCGTTTCGCCGCCGGCGCGCGCCAGCGACAGCACGCCGCCGGTCACCAGGCCGGCGCGGGCGGTCGGCAGCACGACGAACAGGATGGTGCGCCAGCGGCGCGTGCCCAGCGCGTACGACGCTTCGCGTAGACTGTCAGGCACCAGTCGTAGCATCTCCTCCGCCGTGCGCGTCATAATCGGAATCACGACCATCGCCAGCGCGATCGCCCCGGCGAGGCCGGAGAAGTGGCCAATGACGTGCCGCACGACGAGCGTCCAGACGAACACGCCGACCACGATGGACGGCAGGCCGGCCAGCAAATCGATCACGAAGCGAGTCGCTTCGGCCAGGCGCCCGCCCCCGAACTCGGCCAGGTAGATCGCGGTGCCGATGCCGACCGGGATGCCGATCAGCCCCGCCACGACCAGCATGCTGATCGTGCCGAGAATGGCCGGGCCGACGCCGCCACCCACCTCGCCGAACGGCAGCGGGCGTTCCGTGAAGAACGCCAGGTTCAGCGCCGGGAGGCCCTGCCACGCGACGTAGCCGAGAATCACGAGCAAGACCGACGCCGAGATGACGGCGCAGGCGCCGAGCAGGCCATCCATCACGCGGTCGACGATATGCCGGCGGCTGACGTGCCGGTTCAGATTCACGCTGCCTGTGCTCATCGCGCACCGCCTGGACCGCGATTGGCGCGCTGAATGAAATAGCGCGCCAGCAGATTCATGACCGTGGAGACCAGCAGCAGCACCAGCGCCAGCTCGACGATCGCGCTGAAGTAGATATCCTTGTCAGCCTCGATGAACTGGTTGGCGATGGCGCTCGATATGGTGTAACCCGGCGTGAACAGCGACGCGCTGAGCCGCTTGGCCGAGTTGCCGATGACCATGGTGACTGCCATCGTCTCGCCGAGCGCACGCGCCAGACCCAGCAGCGCGGCGGCCAGGATGCCGGGGCGCGCCGCGGGCAGCACGGCGTGGCGGATCACCTCCCAGCGCGTGGCACCGAGGCCGACCATCGCCTCGCGCTGCGCCTGCGGCACGGCGCGGATCACCTCGCGCGAGATCGACTGGATGGTTGGCACGATCATGATCGCCAGGATCACACCCGCCGTCAGGACGTCTTTGCCGATGATTGGCCCTTCGACCAGCGCGCTCAGGATGGGGATCGGCGACAGCGTCTGCTTGAGAAACGGCTCGACCATCGATCGCATGATCGGCGCCAGCACGAAGAAACCCCACAGGCCGTAGATGATGGAGGGGATTGCCGCGAGCAACTCGATCAGAAAGCTCAACAGATCCTGCACACGCGGCGGCGCATAGTCGCTCAAATACACGGCCGCGCCGATGGCGATCGGCGTCGCGATCAACAGGCCGATCGCCGACGTCAGGATGGTGCCGACGATGAAGATGGCGGCGCCGAACTCTTCCTTGACCGGATCCCAGGTGGTGGAGAACAGAAAGCCCGCGCCATAACGCACAATGGCCGGATATGAATCCGACCCGAGCATAACGACGAGCGCGACCAGCACGAGAATCGGCGCCAGCGCCATACCGGTAATGCCGGACTGGAACAGATTGTCGAGGCTGAGACGCTGGGTGCGTATGCGGGACGACCGGGTAACCGGCGAGGGAGCGGGTTGTGTTGTCATAGGCCGGGCGCCTGCCCGTTTTAACCAGCGCATTTCGGGGCGATTGGGTTTCGCATACAACACATGCATATCACGTTACAGCCGCTGTGTCAACTACGCAGGGCGATTAAAAAGTCGCCGGGCCATCCGTGCGACCGTGCCCTGAGCGGCACACAACGCCGTCGAAGGGCAGGGACATGCACGCGCTTCGAAAAGCTCAGCGCCCACTTCGTCGGAATTTCATCATGCCCTATGACTATTGAATGGCCCTGGTCAACTGCGACACAAAAAGCATGTTCCATGCCCTGCGTGAAACTGTGCAGGGCATGGAAGCATGCTTGCCAACCAGAGGAGGAGCGATGGCTAGCTATTTGCCCGGGAATGCCGGCGTGCCATCGGGCAATTTGATCGACTTGATCTTATCGGCGCCCTTCGCCACGATGCCATCCGGCAGCGGCGCGTAGCCGAGATCCCTGTTGTACTTCTGGCCGTCGTAGATCGACCACCAGGCCAGGCGCGCCACCGCGATGCCCTTGGCTTTGTCCGTCTGGTTCTGGTAGATCAGCAGCCACGTGAAACCGGAGATCGGGTATGAGCGATCGCCCTCGGCGTTCACAATCGACGCCTTCAGGTCCGCCGGGATCGACTGCTCGACGCCCGAGGCCGCCGCTGTCACCGAGTCGATGCTCGGCGTGATGAACTTGCCGGTTTTGTTCTTCACATCGCCATAGCCAAGCTTATTCTGCAGGGCGTAGATCAGCTCGACGTAGCCGATTGAGTACGGACTGTTCTTCACTTCGCCGGCGACGCCCGCATTGCCCTGGCCGCCCAGTCCGTTCGGCCAGTTGACCGAGTTGGCGCTGCCGACCTTGCTCTTCCAGTCTGCGCTCACCGCACTGAGGTAGTCGGTCCAGATGAACGTAGTGCCACTGCCATCCGCGCGGTGCACCGTGACAATGTCTTTGTTGACGCTCGCGAGGTCGGGATTGTCAGCCACCAGCTTCGGATCGTTCCACTTCGTGATCGTGCCGAGGAAGATACCCGACAGCGTCTCGGCGCTGAACCTCAATGACGACTTGGCTTCCGGCACATTATACGTCGGGACGACCGCGCCAAGCGCCATCGGGACATGCAGAACCGCGCCGCCCTTGGCTGCCTTCTCCTGATCGGCCGACATCGGGCCATCGGTGGCGCCGAAGTCAACCGTCGTGTCCTGGATACTCTTGATGCCGCCGCCCGAGCCGACGGCCTGGTAGTTGACCTTGACCCCGGTCACCTTCTCGTACTCGTTGAACCACTTGGTGTATAACACCGCCGGGAACGTCGCACCCGCGCCGTTCAGCGCCCTGGCTTCGCCGTCAAAAGCGCCTTTGACCATGCCGGCGCCGGGGCCGAGCGGGGCGGGCGTCGACGGCGAGGCCGCCGTCGTGGATCCAACCGGGGCTGGCGCTTTGGTCGGCTCAGGTGCCGCACCACAGGCGGCAACCAGCGCCGCGAGCACAACTGCAAACAATAAAACCAGCTTCTTCATTGTCTTCTCTCCTTACGAGAATAATGTGGATTGGAGTGCAAATGAGGCCGCTAGCTGGCCACAACTTTCAGGCGCTGTAACTCAATCAACTGCCGAACCTGCTCATCATCGGGCACGATGATCAAGTCGGTGTCTTTGTCCTTCTTGAGGATGAAGTAATACCCGAGCTTGTGGCTGGAACTGGTGTGCCATCGCTGGCGAAAGTAGACCGGCGACTGTATTCGCCAGCCCTGCTCTAAGGAATCGACCAGCGTCTGATAAGACTGGTTGCTCATAACCCACCTCTCCTGTCTATCCATCTCCATCGTAGCACCAGCGTGTTAACGTCTTTTGATTACCATGTAAAGACTGTGTAAAATCGCGCCCCCTATCCATAATCGGTTTGCTTGTGGATTTTTCAAGCCCGCTGAGACGCCGACGCAAAGCGCCCCTCCGGCAGCAACCTGGAGGGGCGTATGTTTTGGGGGAACGGGGAGTGGCTGCTAGTCGGCGATCGTCACGCGGTTGCGGCCCTGCGTTTTGCTCTGGTACATCGCCTGGTCGGCGCGATGGAAGAGCGTATCCGGCGTATCGTCCTCCCGGATCTGCACGGCGCCAACCGAGATGGTGACACGCACCATGCGGTCGCCGAGCGGCAGCAACGACTTCTCCACCAGCGCGCGCAGCTTCTCGGCCACGGCGGCCATCTCGTCGCACCCGGCACGCTCCAGCAGCACGGCAAACTCCTCGCCGCCCCAGCGCCCGACGCTGTCGGTCGCCCGCACGCTATGCCGCAGCGTGTCGGCCACCATCTTCAGCACCTTGTCGCCGACGTCGTGGCCGTAGGTGTCGTTAAATGACTTGAAGCGGTCGATGTCGATGAACAGGAGGCTGATCGGAATGCGCCCCTGCCTGCGCTCCATCAGCGCGCTTTCGGTCTTCATCTGCAGATACGCCCGGTTGCCCACGCCGGTCAGCGTATCGCGCATGAGCGCCTCGCCGAGTTCGGCAACGCGCTGGCGCGCCTCGATCAGATTGGTGCTGTTGCTGAACGTTTCAACCGCGCCGATGATCTGACCATCCCCGTCCTTGATTGGGGCGGCGCGAACCAGGACCGGCACGCGATGGCCGTCTTTGTGATGCAGGAATACATGCGCTTCGCGGATGGATCCGTCGTTAATCGTGGCGAGCAGCGGGCACAACTCGCTGCACAGCTGCAGCCTGGACTCATCGACATGCATCAGCAGATTGTCTTTGCCGCAGCGACCGAGCATATCGCTGCGGCTGTAGCCGGTGATGCGTTCCGCGCTGCCGTTCCAGTACGTGATGTTGCGCTTGCGATCGACGAAGTAGACGCCGTCGTACAGATTCTCCAGGATGGCATGATAAAACTCGCCGTTGTCCATAATCCTCACCCGGCACGCGAAACGGGCGTGCGCCTTGTGAAAACATTACACCTTACATATGGTAAGCTTGAGCCGTTGCAAAACCTACTACGATTTCTGCTGGTGGCGGGGGCCCGACGCCGCCCTTGGTACACTACCATGCCAGACACGGCGCTCGAACGGCGGCGGATGAAATGCGGGCTACGGCAGCAGGCCGAAATCCTCGCAGACCAGCGAGTAGATATATGCGTCGTGCGTCGTGGTATGCAGATAGATACGATTGCGCAGAATGCCTTCGCGCAGCGCGCCGGCCTTGTCCGCCGCGCGGACGCTGGCCGCATTGCCAACGGCGATGACCAGTTCCACCCGCTGGAAGCCGAGCGTCTCGAAGCCGTGGCGGGCCAGCAGGCGAATCGCGCGCGGGGCGATGCCTTCGCCCAGGCGCGAGGCGCGCACCCAGTAGTACATGTTCGCGAAGCGGTGGTGCATCACGATCTCCGTCAGGCCACACCCGCCCAGGATCGCCCCGTCGGCGCAGGCGACGATGACG
This sequence comes from Chloroflexota bacterium, assembly GCA_016235055.1. Classification (NCBI taxonomy): domain Bacteria; kingdom Bacillati; phylum Chloroflexota; species Chloroflexota bacterium. Next base: position 28,538 of record JACRMK010000016.1, read on the forward strand.
TAGTTATGCGCGCGGGCGGGACAGCCAGACTCCAACTGCGCGGCGATGTACGACTCCACGTCTGGCAGCGAGCGCGCGCCGCCCAGATCCGGCAGCCAGCGCCCGACAGACTCGGCGGACTCTTGCACGGCCGTATATACGCCCGGCGCATCGTCCGCGACGTAGGGGCGAATGGCGATGCGTTCATCGTGACAGAGCGGGGTTAGCGTATTCAAAGGCATCGGGACCATAGCGGGCGTATGCACCCGGCATCTCTGATTGTCAGCAATTCCAAATTTGGCTTTGGCCGGGTACGTTCCAATGTCGGCTTGTCATGCGCTGGAGTTCAGGTGCTTATCACGCAAGCCAATTCGACGAATAATGAGTGCTTCCCTCCCCCCGGCCCCCTCCCAACTTCGTTGGGAGGGGGAGAAGGGGCCAGGGGATGAGAGGGGGCAACCGGGTGGCCAGACTTCAAAATGAGAATTGCTGTCTGATTGTAGCCGAAAGCACGCCGGCGCGCCATTTATGGTAAAATACCCCGGCGGCAAAATACCATCTTGGATCATGACTATGGACTTCAACGTCAAACACGGGCGCATACAGGACGAGACGACGGATTTGATCGTCGTCAACGTCTTTGAGGGCGTGCTGGCGCCCGCCGGCGCGACCGGCGCGGTCAGCGCCGCGCTCAACGGCATCATCGCCGACGTGCTGGCCAGCGGCGACTTCAAGGGCAAGCTGAACTCCTCGCTCATCTTCTATCCGCGCGGCACGATGGCCGCCAAGCGCGTGCTGCTGGTCGGGTTGGGCAAGGAAGGCAAGTTCGGGCTCGACGCGGCACGGCAGGCCGCGGCGCATGCGGCAAAGAAGGCGCGCGACCTCGGCGTCAAAGATTACTCGACCATCGTGCACGGCGCCGGCGCGGGTCTGCTGCCGGCGGGCGACGCCGCGCAGGCGCTGGCCGAGGGCGCGCTGCTCGGTCTGTACCGCTACGACGAATTCAAGTCGTCTGCCGATTCGAGCACCGCCGTCGAGCAGATCAATATTGTCGAAGAAGACCCGTCGCTCGTGGACGCCGTGCGCGAGGGCGTACGCATCGGGCGGTCAATCGCAGAGGGGCAGATCGTCGCGCGCGACCTCTCGAATAAGCCGGGTAACGCCGCCACGCCGTCGCTGCTGGCGGAGACGGCGAGCGCCATCGCCGCCAAATACGCCATGCAGGCCGCGATCCTCGACTTCGAGCAGTGCAAGGCGCTCGGCATGGGCATGTTCTGCGGTGTGGCGCAGGGCAGCAACGAGCCAAGCCGCTTCATCGTCCTTGAGCACAACGCCGGTCACGAAGGCATGGATACGATCGTGTTGATCGGCAAGGGCATCACGTTCGACTCCGGCGGCATCAGTATCAAGCCAACCGAGGGCATGTGGGACATGAAGCACGACATGTCGGGCGGCGCAGCGGTGATCGGCGCGATGCAGACCGTCGGCGCGCTGGCGCTGCCGCTGCACGTCGTCGGCATCGTACCCGCCACGGAGAACATGCTCTCGGGGACGGCGTTCAAGCCGGGCGACATCCTGCGCGCGATGAACGGCAAGACGATCGAGATCCACAGCACCGACGCCGAAGGGCGACTGGTGCTCGGCGATGCGCTCTGCTACGCGGCGCGCTACGAGCCGCAGGGCGTCATCGACATGGCGACGCTGACCGGCGCATGCACGGTCGCGCTCGGCAAGCACTGCGCCGGGCTGCTGACGAACGATGCGACACTGGCCGAGCGCGTGAAGGCCGCCGGGCAGCGCACGGGCGAGCGCGTCTGGGAACTGCCGTTGTGGGAAGAGTACGATGAGCAGATCAAGGGCACGTTCGCCGACATAAAGAACACGGGCGGACGCATGGCCGGCGCCATCACGGCGGCCGCCATCCTGAAGAACTACGTCTCCTACCCGTGGGTGCACCTGGACATCGCGGGCACGGCATACGGCGACACGGATACTGGTTACCTGACTAAGGGCGCAACCGGCTACGGGGCGCGCCTCTGCGTGGAGTTGCTCCGGTCCTGGAAGAAGCAGTAACCAGACCGAAAACGACGAATCACCACGGGGGGCGCGCCAGCCGGCGCGCCCCCCGTTTTTTACGGGCCTCCCGGATGGGGTACAATCGTGCCGCAACCCGGCGCGGTCGGCGAGTAGTCTGATGAGAGGAAAACTGCATGTCTGCGTATACGAGGAATCTGACGGAACTGTTCACGGCGGTGGGCGTGCCCAACACGGCAGCCATGCGGGTACGCATCAGCGGCATCCTGCAGGACGTGCTGGGACTGGACCCGGGCAGCGACGACGCCGTGTGCAACCGTGAGGTGCAAAAATACTGGACCGACCCGGCGAAGCGCCAGGCGCTGATTGAAGCCGTCGTGGCCAGATGGAACGGCGACGGTGACTGGCAGGCCCGCCTGTCCAAATGGCAAAATCCAGGCTGACGCCACGCGGCCGGCTCTTCCCATTCCCGCAGCGAGGTCAAGCACTATGCTGATCGTCATGAAATTCGGCGGCACGTCGGTAGGCGACGGGGCGCGCATCGTCAAAGCAGCCGAGCTCGCCCAGCGCGAGATCGCCCGGGGTAACCAGGTCGTGGTCGTCTCGTCGGCCATGAGCGGCGTCACCAACGCATTGATCGACGCCGCGCGAGCCGCCGAGCGCGGCGACGAGAGCCCGAGCGTAGAAGCGCGGCGGCGGCTGTTTGCGCAGCACATCGGCGCGGCCACCACGATAACTCCCCAGCGCACCATCCAGGACAAGCTAATCGCCGACATCGACCGCGAGCTGACCGTGTTCGAGAACCTCGCGCGCAGCGTGCACATCCTCGGCGAACTGACCACGCGCGGGCTCGACGCCATCGCGCCGCGCGGCGAGATCATGCTCGTGCCGCTGCTGGCGCAGGCGCTGCGCGAGCGCGGGCTGAAGGCAGAGCCGATCATCGCCACCGAACTGATCGTCACCGACAGCGTGTACGGCAACGCCAGCCCGCTGATGGCGGAGACGACGGCCAAGGCGCGCGAGCGGCTGCTGCCACTGCTGGCCGGCGGCGTGGTGCCGGTCGTGACCGGGTTCATCGGCGCGACCACCGGCGGCGTGATGACCACGCTGGGCGGCCGCGGCGGCAGCGACTACACCGCGACCGTGCTCGGTGCGGTGCTCGACGCCGACGAGGTCTGGATCTGGACCGACGTCAACGGCGTGATGAGCGCCGATCCGCGCGTGGTGCCGAATGCGCGCACGCTGCCGGAGCTCTCGTACGCCGAGGCGGCCGAGTTGTCGTACTTCGGCGCGAAGGTGCTGCACCCCAAGACGATCGTGCCGATCGCGAGCAAGAAGAAACCGGTGCGCATCCTTAACACGTTCGAGCCGGACCATCCGGGCACGGCGATCGTGCCGCAGGCGCGCACCGACGCGCGCACGGTCAAGGCGATCACGGCGATCAAGAACCTGTGCATCCTCTCGCTGGCCGGCAGCGGCATGGCCGGGGTGCCGGGCGTGGCGGCCAAGCTGTTCGGCGCGGTCGCGCGCGAGGGCATCAGCGTGATGATGATCGCACAGTCGTCGTCGGAACTGGACATCTGCATCGTCATCGAGGAGTCGGCATCGGCGCGCGCCACCGCCGCCATCGAGCGCGAGTTCGAGCTGGAGCGGATGCGCGGCAATATCGACGGCGTGCGTGCCGACCATGACGTGACGATTGTCGCGGTGGTCGGCGCGGGGTTGCGCGCCACGCCGGGCATCGCGGCGCGCGTGTTCGGCGTGCTGGCCGAGCGCGGCATCAACATTATCAGCATCGCGCAAGGCTCCTCGGAGTACAACCTGTCGCTGGTCGTCAAGAACGAGCGCGCCAACGACAGCCTGCGCGCCATCCACGAGGCATTCGAATTGGAGCGGGCATGAACAGTCTCAGCCTACCTAAAGACAAAATCAGCGAGTTTTGCCGACGGCACCATATTCGCCGGCTCTCTGTATTTGGATCGGCGTTGCGCCCCGACTTTACTCCGCAAAGCGACGTAGACATTCTCGTGGAATTCGAGGATGGGCACACGCCCGGCCTGTCGTTTTTCGCCATGGAGTCCGAATTATCCGGCATGCTCGGGCGCACAGTCGACTTGAATACGCCGCAATTCCTGAGCCAGTATTTCCGTGACGAAGTGCTGGCGGAGGCCGAAGCGCAATATGTCGAAACATGACGTGCCGTTACGCTTGCGACATATGCTGGACCATGCACGCGAAGCGTGCGCCATCGCCAAGGGGCGAACCGTGAGCGATATGGGGACCGATCGCATTCTGAATCTTGCGTTGACCAGGCTGCTCGAAATTATCGGTGAAGCGGCCAGCCAGGTGCCGCGCATCGATCAGTCTCACTACCCGCAGATACCATGGGCGCAGATCGTCAGTCTGCGCAACCGACTGATCCATGGTTACGATTCAGTCGATAGCGACATCATGTGGCAGATCGTCACCCATGACTTGCCGCCATTGATCGACGAGCTTGAGAACATCTTATTATCGGGAGAAGAGAAACCATGAACCTGAAAGCAAAGGTTCCGGTGGCCGTGCTCGGCGCGACGGGCACGGTCGGACAGCGGTTGATCGCGTTGCTGGAAAACCATCCGTACTTTGAACTGACCGCCATCGCCGCCAGCGACAACTCAGCGGGGCGGCGCTACGGCGAGGCGGTGCGCTGGCACTTGTCGACGCCGATCCCGACCGCCGTGCGTGAGATGGTCGTCCAGCCGTCGCGTCCGCCACTCGACGCGCGGCTGGTCTTCTCGGCGCTGCCGACCGACGTGGCGAAGCAGGCCGAGGACGATTTCGCCAACGCGGGCTACATCGTCTCGACGAACTCGTCGCCGCACCGCATGGACGCCGATGTACCGCTTCTGGTCGCTGAGGTCAACGCGGCGCACCTGGCGCTGGTCGAGACGCAGAAGCAGCGGCGCGGCAGCGGCGGCTACATCATCGCCAACCCGAACTGCTCCACGATCCAACTAGCGCTGGTGCTGAAGCCGCTGCACGACGCCTTCGGCATCACGCGCATGATCGTGACGACGATGCAGGCGGTCAGCGGCGCGGGCTACCCCGGCGTCGCGTCGATGGACGTTGTGGACAACGTCATCCCGTACATCGGCGGCGAAGAGGGCAAGATGGAGTCGGAGCCGCACAAGATCCTCGGCACGCTGGCGGGCCGCAGCATCCAGCCGGCGACATTCCGCCTGAGCGCGCACTGCAACCGCGTCGCGACGATGGACGGGCACCTGGAAACGGTGTCGATCGAGTTCGAGCGCAAGCCGTCGCTGGACGCGCTGCACTCCGCGTTCGCCACGTTCAGCGCGGAGCCGCAGGCATTGAACCTGCCGATGGCGCCGGAGCACCCGATCATCGTGCGCGACGAGATCGACCGGCCGCAACCGCGGCTGGACCGCGACGACCAGAAAGGCATGGCCTCGGTAGTCGGCCGCATCCGCCCCTGTCCGGTGCTGGACTACAAGTTCCTGGTGCTGGGACACAACACGCTGCGCGGCGCGGCGGGCGGCACGCTGCTGAACGCCGAGTTGCTGCTGGCGAAAGAGATGATCTAATGACCCATCAAGGCGTACTCGCCCACTACAAAGAGTTCCTGCCGCTGACCGCCGATACCCCGCTGATCTCGCTGGGCGAGGGCGACACGCCGCTCGTGCGCGCGCCCGCGCTGGAAGCCGAGACCGGCTGCGAGGTCTGGCTGAAGCTGGAGGGCTGCAACCCGAGCGGCTCGTTCAAGGACCGCGGCATGGTCGTCGCCATCGCCAAAGCGATGGAGGCGAAGTCGCGCGCGGTCATCTGCGCCTCGACCGGCAATACGTCGGCCAGCGCGGCAGCCTATGCGGCGCGCGCCGGCCTGGAGTGCGTGGTCGTCATCCCCGAGGGCAAGATCACGCAGAGCAAGCTCGGACAGGCGGTCGTGCACAACGCGAAGATCATCGCCGTCGAGGGCAACTTCGACACGGCGCTCGGCTTCGTGCGCGAGCTGTCGGCCAGCCACCCGATCACGCTGGTCAACTCGGTCAATCCGTTTCGCATCGAGGGCCAGAAGACGGCAGCGTTCGAAGTCGTCGACGTGCTCGGCGACGCGCCCGACATCCTGGCGCTGCCGGTTGGCAACGCCGGCAACATCACGGCGTACTGGAAAGGTTTCAAGGAGTATCACGCGGCAGGGCGCGCGACGAAGCGTCCGAAGATGGCCGGCTTCGAGGCGGAAGGTTCGGCGGCGATCGTGCGTGGCGCGCCGATCGAGAAGCCGGAGACGATCGCCTCGGCGATCCGCATCGGCAACCCGGCGTCGTGGAGGCTGGCGGTCGCCGCGCGCGACGAGTCCGGCGGGCGGATCGGGTCGGTGACCGACGATGAGATCCTGGCCGCGTACCGCTTCCTGGCCGCGCGTGAAGGGCTGTTCTGCGAGCCGTCGTCGGCGGCGGGCGTGGCCGGTATCCTGAAGATGGCGCGCGCGGGCGAACTGGCGAAGGGCCAGCGCATCGTCTGCGTGCTGACCGGCAGCGGGCTGAAAGACCCGGACATGACGATGCTCGAGCACCGGCCGATCATCCACACCAACGCGGACTACGACGCCTTCATGCGCGCCGTGTTGGCGTAGACGAGCAACCGCGAAGGAATGGACGGGGCACGATGCTGAGCATCGTGCCCCGTTTTTTGTTTGCAGGTTGCCATGTGCTGAGGGAAAGCGATATACTTTGTGGGTGATTGGCTGTTCACGACCGCCATGCCCGCGAAGGCGGGCTTCCATCCAGCGTAGATTGCGCGGGCAGGCCATAAGTGAGAGATTGAATGCTACGCCGACGAATCGTAACTATCTACAGTATCACGTCCACAGCACTCGTCTGGATCGCGTTTGCCGCGCAAAGCTACGCTGGATGGGCCGGGCTAGGCGCGCCGCACGAGCAATTTGCCTGCTGCATGCGGCTCTTCACCTGTGTGTCATGGACAATTCAGCAAGCGATGAACGTCGGCTATAACTCCGATGCCTTAATAGCAAGCGTAGTTGATCAGGTCACGCTATCTGAGTTCCCCCGGGTTCGGTATTTCTTTTGGGCGGCCAACATCTTGCTGTCAAGCATCTTCTTCGGATCTGCCGTCTCTTTTTTCTTCATGGCCATGGTTTTCCCATGGGCGTTGTTCGCTGATCTGAGCCCTTTGATCGTCGCTCGCTTCTTTGAGATCATTGTGGCCATGGGTTTCGCATCTGCGACGCCAATGTTTGCACATCTTGTTGTCGTATATCTGCGGCTTCGCGGGAAGTTACATCCTTTTTGAGAGAATCCAACTTTGGCTATCGCTGCCTACGGGGAAACAGAAACGGAGTACCCATGCCGATTTGCGTTGATGACCACGTCTGGGGCTTTCTGCATTCCGGCAACGGCAGCCACGGAAGCGGCTCAGCGAGGGGCAGTGCGCCCAACACCGCAGCATCCGGCTTAGCGCACCGGCACGACCGTTGTCAGCCGCCTTGACGCGCTCAAAGGGATCGACCCGCGGGGCCTTGTCTGCGCCCCATGCGGGCGCTTGCGTCCTGGGGCGGCGGCGGTTGCCTGTGCCGCGCGTTGCTGTACGCGCTACCCGCCGATGCCGATCACCGAGCCGACGATCAGCAACGCCGTCAGCACAATCAGCGCGGCCACCGACCCGTAACCAATCGTGTTGCCCAGCCGCCCGTTGACGTGCGCTCCCATCAGCCGGTGGTTGTTCGCCAGCCGCAGCATCAGGATCAGGATCACCGGCAGCAGGATACCGTTCACGTCCTGCGAAAGCACCAGCAGGGTAAATAGCGGCACACCAGGCATCAGCGCCAGCGCCGCGCCCAGCACGATCGTGGTCGTGAAGATGCCGTAGAAGATCGGCGCTTCATCCGCGCCTTTCCGCAGGCCGCGCTCCCAGCCGAACGCCTCGCAAATGGCGTAGGCGCTCGTCAGCGGCAACACCGAGGCCGCCAGCAGCGATGCGCCCAGCAATCCGAGCGCGAACAGCGACTTGGCCAGCGGACCGGCCGCCGGCTCCAGCGCCATCGCCGCCTGGTCGGCCGATTGAATGTCCGTCACGCCATTGGCGTGCAGGGTCGCCGCCGTCGCCACGATAATGAAGAACGCGATCAGGTCGGACAGCAGCACGCCGGCCAAGGTTTCGATCCGCTGGGGGGTATACGCATCCATGCGTACCCCCTTCTCGACGATGATCGACTGCAGCGAGAACTGCATGTACGGGCTGATCGTCGTGCCGATCAGCGCGACCAGCATGAGGATATACCGCGGGTCGGATTGGAAGGTCGGCGCCAGCGCGCCGCGCGCGACGGCGCCCCAGTCCGGGTGAACGACCAGCGCGGAGATGATGTACGCTCCAAACGCCAGCGTCAGAATCAGGAAAACCCGCTCGGCGCGGTTATAGCCGCCGCGCACGCTCAGCCACCAGACGCCGAGCGCGGCTGCCGGCACCGCCGCAAAGCGGCTGACCCCGAACAGTTCCGCCGCCGCCGCGATCCCCACGAACTCGCTCACCGTCACCGCCGCGTTTGCCGCCAGCAGCGCCAGCATCGCCACCGCCGTCGTCCGGACGCCGAACTCCTCGCGGATCAGGTCGCTCAGCCCTTTGCCCGTCACGACCCCCATACGCGAACTCATGTCCTGCACGTAGGCCAGCGCCACGGTCACGATGAGCAGGGCGAACAACAAGTTGTAGCCATAGGCCGCGCCGGCGGTGGCGTAGGTGCCGATGCCGCCGGCATCGTCGCCGGCCAGCGCCGAGATCAGCCCAGGGCCAAGGATGCCGAGCACGGCCAGCCAGCGCTTGCGGCGCAGGCTCTTCAAACGCCGGATCAGCGCCACGTTACTGGTGCTCGTGCCCGCCGTTGCGCCGGCGCGCGCGGTTCAATCCGTCGAGCGTGCCAAACACAATGATGTGGTCGCCGGTCTGCAGCGTAATACCGTGGTCGGGCCGGTAGTCCACCGCGCCGTTGCGCCGGTGCAGCACCAGGTTCACATCGAGCGCCTGCTCGACCTGCGCGACGGTCTGTCCGGCGAGCAGCGAGCCGGGCTGAATGTCGACGGGGGCCAGCGCCACCAATGTATCGTCTACATAGAGCGCCTGCCGGATGTCATGCTCGCGCACCGCGGCGGCAATGGCCGGGGCGGCCAGCGCCGCCGTGCTGAAGACCGCGCCGAGCCCGAAGCCGTTGTTCAGCTTTCGCGCGAGATCGGCGTCGAACATGCGCATGACGATGCGCACCTGCGGGTTCAGTTCGCGCGCATTCAGCGCGATTTCCAGATTGATCATGTCGTTGCTGGTGCAGGGAATCACGGCTCGCGCCCGCTCGACGCCCGCCTGCTGCAGTGTGTCCGTGCGCGTGGCGTCGGCCACAATCAGCGGGAAATGCAGTCGGTCGCGCACGCGCTCGGTGAAGCGGTTGGCGCGATTGCTCTCGACCACCACCACCTCCTCGCCCATCTGCGCCAGTTGCTCAATCACGCGGTAGCCGACGTGGCCCGCGCCGCACACGATGACATGGTTAGCATACGTTGAGGCCAGCGACACGTTCCACTCCTCCTTGCGCATTTCTTTGTTGAAGATCTGCACGCCGAAACGCGCCAGACCATCGCCGATGATGCCCAGCCCGATGATCGGCATCAGGTAGTACAGCGTGTCGATCCAGAGGTTGTCCGGGTACGGAACGTTGCCGGTCTGGAAGAAGATCAGCGAGAAGGCCGCATACAGCGCGCGGCTGGGCGTCAGGCGCGCGCCGTCGCCGGGCGCCTCGTACCACTGCCAGAAGCAGAAGGTACCGATGCCGACCAGCAGCGCGAACAGCAGTAGCGAGAAGCGAAACTCGCGCAGCAGGACGAACGCGTCGCGCAGCTGCGCGCGAACCAGCCGGCGCCGGGGCGATGTGAGCATGGGGCGACCTTAACACACTTCCCCGCGAGACCCAAATTTCCGCTTGAAGGGTCTGCGCGACAGCACGAAGATTGGCCGCCACTTGCAGTCGGCATCGTTGATGCCGGCCGGGTACGCCAACAAACAGTCGGAACAGTGCGCGGGTGGTGGGGGCCGACCCGACTTGTCGCCCCCTTTTGGGAGGTGCGTGGCCGCCCGTACCACCAACGCGCCGCGCCGGCACTTTGAGGGTATATTCCCAACCGCCAACCCAGCAATTCTCATTTTGGAGTCGGCCGCCAATATGCCCCCTCATCCCCTAGCCCCTGCTCCCCCGCGCGCGCGGGGGAAAAAGGGAAGAGCTAAGGGGAGGGCAACGCCGCTTACTTGTCGAGCCAGCGTGCGTGACAAGCACCAGGGGGCCAAGTTCATAGCAAGCCGGCATTGGACAGTACGCGTCCAAAGCCAAATTGAGAATTGCTGCCGCCAACCGGATTGCCAACCGCATCCCGGCGGACTATACTACGCTTGCGGTGCCAGCCGTTCAACCATCCAATTCCACTGCCTGCCGCCATGACGCGGCCGCTTACAGGAGACGCCTCATGCCCTTCGTTGCTTCAACGACCATCGAACCGTTCCGCATCAAAAGCGTCGAGCCGATCGGGATTACGACGCCGGAGCAACGCCGCGCCGCGCTGGAAGGCGCGGGGCTGAACGTCTTTTCCCTGCGGGCCGAGGATGTGCTGATCGACCTGCTGACCGACTCCGGCACCGGCGCGATGAGCGCGGCGCAGTGGGGCGCGATGATGGTCGGCGATGAGTCCTACGCCGGCAGCCGTTCGTTCTACAAATTCGAGGCGCAGGTTAAGCTGATCACCGGCTACCGTTACGTGCTGCCGACGCACCAGGGCCGCGCCGCCGAGCACATCCTCTTCAGCACGGTGCTGCGCGCGGGCCAGATCGTGCCGAGCAACACCCACTTCGACACCACGCGCGCCAACGTCGAATTGCAGCATGTGGAGGCGCGCGACCTGCTGCCCGTCGAAGGCCGCACGCCGATGCTCGACCGCCCGTTCAAAGGCGACCTCGACGTGGCGGCGCTGGAAGCGCTGCTGCAATCCGGGGAGCACGAGCGAGTGCCGCTGGTGATGATCACCGTGACCAACAACGCGGGCGGCGGCCAGCCGGTCTCGATGGCCAATATCCGCGCCGTGAGCGCGGTCTGCCGCAAGCACGGCGTCCCGTTCTTCATCGATGCCTGCCGCTTCGCCGAGAACGCCATGTTCATCAAGCTGCGCGAGCCAGGCTACGCCGACAAGACGCCGCTGGCGATCGCGCAGGAGATGTTTGGCTACGCCGACGGCGCGACGATGAGCGCGAAGAAGGACGGGCTGAGCAATATCGGCGGCTTCCTGGCGCTGAACGACGCCGGGTGGCACGAGCGCTGCCGCACCACGATGATCCCGATTGAAGGCTTCTCCACGTACGGCGGCCTGGCCGGGTACGACATGGAGGCGCTGGCGGTCGGACTGAGCGAGGTGCTGGACGAGAACTACCTGCGCTACCGGCTGGAGCACACCGCCTACCTCGGCCAGAAGTTGCTCGACGCTGGCGTGCCGATCGTGCGGCCGCCCGGCGGCCATGCGATCTTCGTGGATGCCGGCGCCCTGCTCGACCACATCCCGTGGCACCAGTTTCCGGGCACGGCACTGAGCGCGTATCTGTACGAGATTTCGGGCGTGCGCGCCTGCGAGATCGGCAGCGTCATGTTTGCGCACAAGGCGGCCGACGGCACGGCGATGCCCGCGCCGAACGAACTGATGCGCATGGCGATTCCGCGCCGCATGTACACGCGCTCGCACCTCGACTATGTGGCCGAGGCGATCATCTACGCGGCGGCGCACAAGCGCGAGATCCGCGGCGTGCGCTTTACGTACGAAGCGCCCGTGCTGCGGCACTTCACGGCGCGGTTTGAGTGGAGCGACCGCTAGCCGGCTAAAACCAAGCGGCAGGCAAACCAAAGGCACAGCCGCTTGGCTGTGCCTTTGTTGTTCCCGGAACCGGCGACTACCCTTCCAGTTCCCAGAACTTCTTATCGAGGTGGGTAGCGGTCATCTTGGTGAGCGCTTCCCAGATCGTTACATAGTGCATACCCATCACGTCCATGCCGGCCGTCATGATGCTCGTGCTCTTGGCATTGGGGCTCAACGTGAAGTCGGGCGAATCCATGCCTGTTTCTTCCAGCAACTTGCTGAACGCCTCCTGCTTTGTTTCCTGGCCTCCATGCCCGCTGCCCTCGCCAACCAGGTGATCGGTCGGCGTGTCCGGCGGCAGCAAGCCGTCGCTGATCATCTTCTTCACGGTGCGCACCGACGCGGCCGGAATGTACTCGTCGGCCAGGCCGATCATGTGCCCGATCTCGTGCGCTGCCGAGATGCGTGTCCAGCGCTGGTCGTAGTCATTCTTGACGGCCGGGTCGAGCGGAACCGAAACGGTCACGCCTGCGAAGTCGTCCGTACTCGTCGCCGTCACGCGTGGATTGCCCGACGCGCTGACGCGGGATGAGAACGCGCTCGCGCGCCGGTGCGCCAGCGCCTGCGACTCGCCCTTCGCCACCGAGCCCGTGATCACCAGCGGGTGCAGGCTGCTGAAAGAACTGAACTTGACCAGCCGGCCGATCTCCTGCGCCAACCGGTCGACCTGCGCCATCTCTTTCGGGAAGACGCTGTTGGCCCTGAACTCGACCCTGCCGAGCAGCTTGAGCACGCCCTCAATGCGCTTGCGATCCATCTCGTACGCCTTGTCGACGTGCTGCTTCTTTTCCTCGGCGTGCAGGTACTTGTGCACCTCCGGGTCCTTCATCTTGTCCTTGAGGTCCCACTCCTGCAAGTTGGCCGTAATCCCGTCAAAGTCGACATTGCTGCGCGAGTCGTTCGTGGTCAGTTTTTCGGTTTTAGCGCCTTCGCCCGACTCTTTGTCGACCACGACCGCCTTGTTGACCTTGACGACGAAGTGCGCCTGCCCGAACGGCACTTCCTGGATCTCGAATCGTGTGCGCACCGGCGGCACCGCCGTCCAGCCCGGGCGCACGCACTTGATCTGAAACTTGTTTGACCAGGCAGCATCGGTCTGCTGCGCCAACAACTGTTTGTAGGCTGTTTTCTTTTCCTCGGTCCACTGGGTGCGGGCGAGATCGCCGACGGCCTTGCTCGACACGTTGCCGCCCTTGGTCGTATCGAAATCCGGGAATTCGAAGCCCAGCTTGAGCACAATCCGCATCGTGCCGTGCATCGGTTCGTAATGCGCATCAAAGCGGCCGATGCCCGTCGAAGGCGTATGGTTGAGCAGCGAGAACCGGCCTTTCAGCAGGAACTCCAATTCCGCCATCTGATTGGTAAAGTCATCGGGATTGGGCACTTCGGCAGCGAGCTCGTCCGCGCGCAGATCGGCCTGCACCTGTTTCAGCAGTGCCTCGCCGTGTGCGCGGCGAAATGCCGGAATCACAAGGTGCTTGAAGTCGGCGTAGGTTTGAAGCGCCTGCGAGAAAAAGGCTTTGCCCGGCCCGTTTGCCTTGAACAAGGCGACCAGTGTGTCGAAGACAAGCGTCCCAAATTTCTTGCCCGGAAAGATCGCATGATAGTTTTCCTCGATCTGCTGTCCCTGCCCGGGATTCCCGCGAATGACGCCGAGCACGCCCGGCCCGTCGTTCCATGCGAGCGCGGCTAACTGCTGGCCGACACCACGGGCCGTGCGCGACGCCAACTCGGTCTGCTCGAGCTTGATTTTGCCGAACACGGCGAGATAGGCCGGTTTCACCTTCAAGCCTACCAGATTGCCGGCCACCGGCGCCGCCTGGTCGCGGATGCGCTCGAAGACGGGCACGCTATCGCCCTCGCGCCGGAAGCGCCCTTCGTAGTATTCGGTCAGCAGCGCATCGAAGGTGTCGCCAAAGCGTTTCTTATATTCCGTTGCCACCAGTTGATAATCGCGCGGGTGCGCAAATATGTAGTCGAGCACCCCGAAGTGCGACTTGAATGCCTCCCGCATCTCGTCGCTCAGGCCGCTGGCCTGCGGCACGACCGTTTCGATCGGGACTTCGGTGAACGAGCGCACCTGCCAGTCCTTGTACACCTTGGTCTCGACCGGCTTGACGGTGTTGTCGGTGTAGTACACCTTCATGAGCGTGGCGTCTTTGACCAACCCGACCAGCAGTCCGCCGCTGGGCAGGTAGAACTGCTTGTAGTCCATGCCGGCCGGCAGCGGCGGCAACAGGTAACGCCCGACGATGCGGTACTGCGTATCGCCGCCCGTCGTGGCGATCTCGGGTCCGCCAAACGACAGGTCGTCGCGGATGAGCTCCTGTGCCCCGGGGTTTGGCGCGCGCGTTTTGATCAGGTTCATCTCGGTGTAGATGAATGGCCGGCTCTTGCGCAGCTTGACCTGTTCGGCAAACCGGGGCAGCGCCTGATGCGCTTCTGCCGGCACGCTGGCCGTGATCGCGGTGGTCGTGGCGCCCTGCCCGCCGGTGGGGCCGAGCGGCGCCGGCGGCGGCGGCCGCCGCCCGCTGCCAAGGCGCAGGCCACCGGATGCAATGGCATTGCCCGCCGAGTCGGTATAAGAGCGCAAGGCGGCCGTGGGCTGGCCGTTGAGCTCCACCACCTGCCGGGCGAACAGTTCGCGCTGCGTGCCAAACGCATCGTTGTACACGATGCGGAAGCGCAAATCGCGCTTGGCGTAGCGTTCCGTCTCCGCCCAGACAGCCGGCTTATCGTATATGCCGACGACCTTCGTGCCTTTGAGTTTGCGCTGTTTCGCCTCCGAGACCGCCGTGTCCCACGATAACTCGATCGGCGCGCTGGTTTTGCTGAAGGTGCTCTTTTCCGCGCCGAAAGCATACACATCGTTCCACGGCTTGGATTTCTGGCCGGTCCGGTTCTGCTTGCCGAGGCGCGCAGCGCCCACCGAGTTCGTCTTGAAATCGTACTCCATGTCTACGGCTTCCCAGTACTGGAACGTCACACCGTAGACGCTGCGCGGGTTCTCGCCGTCTTCGATCGGGAAGTCGCCGGCGTCGATGCGCGCCCAGACCGCCATGCCATGGCCGTCACGCGGCGTCTCGTCGACGGTGATGCCGACCGCCGCCACTTTCGCCGGGCGCGTGGCGGCCGCGCGGGCGCCCATTTGCGCTTCGGCCAGCGGGCGCGTGCGATCAAACGTGGCAAACTGGGGGTCGGCGGCAAGCGTGTTCACAAATTGCCGCTCTTCCGGGATATCCTTGTCCACCAGTGCCTGAATGAACGTCGCGCGGCCTTCTTCCCCGCCGTGGTTGGACAGATAGTCGCGAGCGGCCTTCTGCACGTCGTCGAGCGTCGAGTTCAGTATGTCGCGGAAGAGGTTGGGGCCGACATGTCCAACCCATGCCTGCTGGCTGAATTGCTTGTACAGATCGAGTTGACTCAGGAGCTCTTTGTACGCCTGCCCCATTTTCCGCACGGTCTTGCCCAAAAACGTGACGTCTTCTTTCGGCTCGCCGGCCTTCGCAATCATGCCGTCGCGATCGATCAGGCGTTGCACGCGCGCGGGGGCCGCGCCCTGCTGCACGACATGCGTCAGTTCGTGCGCCAGCAAGCGCCGGCCGTCGCCCGATTCGACATTCTCTTTACCTGCGCCGAGATAGATGTCGCGGCCGTGGGTGAACGCCTGTGCGCTGATTTCGCGATTAAGCTGCGCCGCATCGCTGCCGCGGTGCAGGCGCACGCCGCTAAAGTCGGCCCCGAATCGCCCTTCCATAAATGAGCGCGTTTGGCCGGGCAGTGGCGCGCCGCCGCCGCCGCGCAGCCGGCTTTCAAACCCGGCGCCAACCTCGAAACTGCCCATCGGGTCGATTGATTCCTCGGATGCTTGTTGCACGGCGGCGTCCGGTTTGGACGAAATGTGCGGCACGCGGTGCGCCGGTGACGCCGGTGTGTTGCTCGCCGGCCTCGGTCCGGCAGTCGTCCGGCGCAGGGATGGCGAACCACTGGGCGCGGTGTGTTGGACGTCGTCGGCCATGCGCTCGGCTTCCTGCTCGGCCGCGTCGTGCGCGGCGCCGACGACTAATTTGCGCTGGATTGGCGCGGAGGGAGTGTTCTGCCGGGGCGAGACGAGCTGTGTGGTGGCGCGGTTACCGTAGGCACGCTGCAGATCGTGCAGGTCGGCCGGATTCAGCCGCGACAGATCTGTCGCGGCGGCGCGCACCACGTCAGCCAGATGGCCCGGGCTAGCGTTACTTTGCGGCGGAGCGACCGGCTGCGATTCACGCCGGGTGGACGCATTCTTTTCATGCGCTTTGCGGTGCGCCAGATCGTTGTCGGGCATGTCTCCCCCTCCCAGGGTGTAGAACGAGGCCGGACATGGCAATGGGCGACGGATAACCCGTCGGCCACGCTGGGGTGATTATAACACGGCTCCGGCCTGCCTGTCATCTGCCGCCGGTATTCAATTGCCTGCCTCCCGATGCGGGCGTACAATGGGCGTCATGCACAAAACGTATCGAACAAAACGGTATGCTGTCTCCCTGTGGGCCGCGTTCGGCCTGCTGCTGGCCTGTGCCGGCGTTGCGCTGGCGCACGCCAAGCTCGTCAAGTCCGACCCCGCCGCCGATTCAACTGTGACGACCGCGCCGCAAACGGTGACGATCTGGTTCAACGAAGAGTTGGACACGAAGCTGTCGAACATCAAAGTGCAGGACCCCGGCGGCGCGCCGGTCGATCTCGGCAACAGCAAGGTCAATCTCGACGACCGCAAGCAGCTCACGGTCGGGCTCAAACAGCCGCTGGCGAATGGCGTGTACACGGTGATCTGGCACGCCGTCACGCCTGATGACGGCGGCATCTCGGATGGCCGCTTCAAGTTCACGCTGGCCGTCTCCGGTCAACCGGCTGCAGCAACGTCCGCGCCTGTGCAAACTGCGCCGACGATCGCGCCGGCGCAGGCGACGACAAGCTCCTCGCCTTCGACTTCGCCGGTGACTTCTGCTCCGTCACCTGCCGCCAGTACCGGCTTCGATCCGGCCGGCCTGCTGATCGTCGCGTCACTCGTCATCGTGGCCGCGGGGGCCGTACTGCTCCTGCGCCGCAAATAGCGTGTTCCTCATGCGCAAACTGCTCATCCTGCTCGCCGCGCTGGCGCTGCTGGCGGCCACGGTTGCCGTCGCGTCGGCGCACGCTTCCCTGGTTCGCGCCGACCCGGCGCCCAATTCGATCGTCACGACCGCGCCGCGCCTGTTTACGCTCTGGTTTGACGAAGATCTCGATACGCAGTTCAGTACGGTGTCGTTGCTGGACAGCGGCCAGAATCGCATGGACCTCGGCGCCGTCAGCTTCTCCGCCGACCGCCGCCAGATGTTGATCGAGGCGCGGCCGAACCTGCCGCCCGGCGCATACACCGTGTCCTGGCGCGCGCTCTCGGCGGCCGATGGCCACTCGACGCGCGGCGTCTACGCGGTCTTCGTCGGCGCGGCCAGTGCCGGCCTGCCGGCGCCGGTCAACCAGTCCGCGACCGAGGTCAGCGCCCTGCCGCTGCCGCTCGACGCGGCGGTGCGTTTCATCAACCTGCTGGCGGCGATGGCGCTGTGCGGCGCGCTGACGCTGGGCCTGCTGGCGGGCGACGACCGCCCCGCGTTCAATGCCCTGCGTACTGACGCCGCGCGGCGCACACGCAACGCACTGGTGGCCGCGCTGCTGGTGCTGTTCGCCGGCACGATCGTCGCGCAATTGGTGCAGGCGGCCGGCGCCTCGGAGCGCTCGCTCGGCGAGGTGCTGGCACAGAGCATCTGGCTGCAGACGCTGACGACCACGCGCTTCGGGCAGGCTGCACTGGCGCGCATCCTCGTGGTCGATCTGCTGCTTGTGCTGATGTTCGCGGGCGGCGCGACCCAGCCGCGCCTGCGCTGGCTCGGCAATCTGCGCGCGCTCGACCTGCTCTACTGGCTGCTGTCAGTCGTGGTGCTGTTCAGCATCTCGTTCGCCTCGCACGGCGCAGCCAGCGCCGACCCGCTGCGGCTGTCGCTGGTTATGGACTTCCTGCACCTCGTCGCGGTCAGCGTCTGGATGGGTGGGCTGTTCGCGCTGGCACTGCTGCTGGCGCCGGAACTGAAGCGTCTGCCTGAGGCGGAAACCCTCCCGGTCGTGCGCGTGGTGCTGGCGCGCTTCTCGAACATTGCGATCGCCAGTGTCGTGCTGTTCGCACTCACCGGCCTGTACGCGACATGGCGGCAGGTCGGTTACGTCGCCGCGTTCGGCACGCTGTACGGTATCACGCTCATCGTAAAGAATGTGCTGGTCGCGCCGCTGCTCGTGATCGGTCTGCTGAACACGCTGATCCTGCGGCCGGACCTGCTGGCGCTGGCGCGCAAACTGCCAGGCCTGTCGGGCGTCGCCTGGTTCGATCGCGCGGCGCACGCGGCGACTCACTCGCTGACCGTCCTGCGCTTTGTGCGGGTCGAAGCGATGCTCGGCGCGCTTGTCGTGCTGGCGGCCGCCACGCTGACCGTCCTGCCGCCCGCGCGCAGCAGCATGCCTCCGCCGCTCCCCACGCCGTTTCAGGCGATGCGACAATCGGGCAATGTGCGGGTGTCGTTGGGCGTTGACCCGTACGTCGTCGGCCAGCAAACGTACACTGCCCGTGTGACCGATTTGCAGGACAATCTGCTGGCGGGTGTCCAGCGCGTCAGCCTGCGTTTCACCTTCCTCGGCACTGATCTCGGCACGACCACCGAGGAGATGCCGCCGGCCGGCGATGGCAGCTACCAGTTGAAGGGCGGCTACCTGAGTGTGGTCGGCGCATGGAAGGTGGAGACGATCATCCGCCGCAAGGATGTCGAAGACGATCTGCGCATCCCGTACCGCCTGAATGTGATCGACCCGGCCACCAACCGCGCCGAGGAAGTGCCGTACATCAACTCGTCGATTGCGTTTGCGGTCTTCGATTTGCTGGCCGGCGCGGCGCTGTTCGTCTTCTCGCGGCAGCGCAAGGTGATGGAGGGACAGTGGGTCGGCGCCGGGGCGATGCTGCTCGGCGTGGCGCTGTTTAGCATGGGCGTGGTCTCAGCGCCGCCATCAGCGGCCGGCATCCTGGTCAACCCGATGGTGCCCGACGAGGCGTCGCTTGCCATCGGCAAGACGGTCTTCGAGGATCACTGTGTGGCGTGCCACGGCCCGCAGGGGCGCGGCAACGGCCCACTGGCCGCCACGCTGAACCCGCGCCCGGCCGACTTCACCCTGCACATCAACCAGCACTCCGACGAGGTGACGTTCAACTGGATCAGCAAGGGTATTGCCGGGTCGGCCATGCCGGCGTGGGAAGGTGCGTTGAGCGCCGATGAGCGCTGGCACGTGATTAACTATCTCCAGGCGCTGGTCGAGCGCCAACAGGCGGCGCCCACGCCCGCGCCGACGAAAGTGCCGTAGGCCGGAGACCGCTATGCCGCGCAGTTCGCAACGTCAAATAACCACCACAGAGACACAGAGACACAAAGAAAGACTACGCCTTTTGAGACTCCTTTGTGCCTTCGTGTTTTTGTGGTGGATTTCTTTCGCACTGGCCGCCTGCGGCGGTGGCGGGGCGGGCGCGCCCGCGCCGATCACAGCGCGACCGGGCGGCGTGCCGACGCAGGCCTTGACGCCCGCAGGTCTGCCGAGTGGCGGCTTCCCGTTTCTCGATACGCCGATGGAAGGGCAGATCGTCTACGCGAACGGCACCGGCGACCTGTTCGTGACCGAGGTCAAGCCGGGCGCCAAAGCCGCCAAGCTCACGAGCCTGCCGAACAATCAGGGCTATTATCAGGAACCGACCTGGTCGCCGGACGGCAAGCGCGTGATGCTGTCGTACCTGCTGCCGTTCGACAGCAGCGGCCTGCCGGCGCAGGACATCCTGATCATGGATGTCGGCGGCAGCGCGCCGCAGCCGCTGATCGCGCACACGGTCAGCGGCGAGGTGATCGGCGGTCCGGTGTTCTCGCCCGACGGCAAAACATTATACTACTCGCGCAGCACGCCTATCTTCAAAGGCAAAGCGGTGACTGGCGTCACGCTCCAGATCGAGCGCTACGACATGCAGTCCAAGCAGACGCAGACGGTCACGGCCGATGGCGTCCAACCGGACGTCAGCCCGGACGGCAAGCGGCTGGCGTTTCTCCGTATCAACCCGGAAACGTTCCAGCAAGATCTGATGGTTGTGGACGTGGACGGCCAGAACCTCGAAGCGGTCATGGCGGGCAACGCCGTCAGCGGCATGATGGCGCCGCGCTGGTCGCGCGACGGTAAGCGTATCCTGTTCGCCATTCCGAACAGCCTGTCACGCTACGTGCCGCCCATTGCGCCCATTTCGCCGCCGGCCGCGCGCCTGCCGGCCTGGCTGGAGCGCGCGCTCGGCGTGCGCACGGCTGAGGCGCACGGCCCGCCGTGGGACTTCTGGATCGTGGACGCCAACGGGGAGAACCTCAAGCGACTGACCTCGATCGGTGAAGACGAGCCGTCGGCGACGTGGTCGCCGGACGGTAAGTATTTCGCGTTCGTCGGTGTGGCCGGCTTCTACGTGGTGGATGAGAGCGGCAAGCAGGTGCGCTGGCTCTCGCGCGACGGCGGCAAAGGGCGCTCGGACTGGCGGAAGTAAAGCGGTTTCACCGCAGAGGACGCAGAGAACGCAAAGGAAAACCAGAGGCTAGCGTCCGGTGCTATAATCTCAAGCGAGGAGAGGTGCCTTTATGGTAACAGATCGCATCGAGATCAATCCTGAAGTCATGCTGGGCAAGCCGGTCATTCGGGGCACGCGCATCACGGTCGAGTTAGTCCTGCGCAAATTAAGCGAGGGCATGGCCGAGGCTGACCTATTGGACGCCTATCCGCGCCTGTCACAGGCAGACGTGCAAGCCGCGCTCGCGTATGCTGCCGATACCGTGTCGCACGAAACGATCATTCAACGGCCTGCGTCCAGCTAAGCCGACTTCACGCCAATTCGAATCATTCCCCTCGCTGGTTATCCTGCCTGCTTCCCAAGCTCGCGCATTTCAACGTCGTCAGCGTGGCCGGCATCTACGTGGTGGACGCGAGCGGCAAGCAGGTGCGCTGGCTCTCGCGCGACGGCGGCAAGGGGTGCTCGGATTGGCGATAATAGGACCAATCCGCGAATAACTCGAATCATCGCCAATCTTTTCTCCACGAAGCAACACGAAGATTCACGAATTGAGTCAGGCTTCGTATTGGCGTCGATTCGCGGATTAGTTATTGCGCAAAGAAGGAAGATGTGCGAGCACGGCTAATGCCCAATCAATTTGCCACGAGGATTCTATCGGGCGTGCTCTGCGTGGTCGGCCTAGTGTCGCTGGCGCAATTTCGCATCATATCCGAGCTGACCAATGTACTTCGAAATCAATTAGAACCGGGCTGGGCTTTTGGCTTCGTCGCATTTGCCTCGGACATCCGTCTGCCCGCATTGCTGTTCGCGCTCTTGCTTTACGGAGCAACCAGATTCATGGTGGCGCGACCGGCCACGTTACGCACCGCGCCATGGTCGCCCATCGTCGTTGCGTCGCTTTCGACTATTGGAGCGTCACTGTTGCTGGGTCTTTTGGCCAACCCCTGGATACCACACCCGCAATCGATCAATGAATGGATTGTGTTCTGTCTGACCGGGCCTGTGGCCGAGGAACTGTGGTTTCGCGGAACTATCTTTTGCCTGGCCATGCGTCTCATTCCTTCAGACAAGACGGGGTTGCCGTGGTTTGCGATCGCGCTATCCGCACTGCTCTTTAGCCTTTCGCATCTCCAGTATTACGGATTTCGCATAACCTATGCGTCTGCCGCCCAATTGGGATATACTCTATTGCTCGGGCTGTCGCTTGGCTATACGCGTGCAGCCACGGGGCGGCTTGGTTATGCCATCGGCCTGCATATCATCACCAATGTTAGCAGCCAGATATTCTAGCGAAGGTATGACGGGCGTCGCATCACCATGACGTACTGGCTGCTTCTGCGAACAGTCAAAGAACAAGGCGATGCATTGCGCATCGCCTCGTCGCTTGATGTTCGCTCGTGTTGCGCTGTCAGTTCCACGCTTTCTCAATCTCCGCGATCAGACCTTCCACCACTTCCCACGGCACATGCACGCAGCCGAGGCCCTGGTCGGGTTTGGTCGAGCCGTGGAAGTCGCTGCCGCCGGTCACGATCAACCCGTGCGCCTGCGCCAGCTTCATGATGCCGACCGTCGCGCTGGTCGGATAACGATAATAGTGCGCCTCGACGCCACGCAAGCCCGCCGGCACCAGTTGCGGCACGAGCGTCTCCGGGTTCACCGTCTTGAGCACGTTGCCGTAGGCGTCGAACGAGTACGGGTGCGCCAGCACCGGCACACCGCCACTGGCGTGGATCGCCTGCACCGCCTCGGCGGGCGATAACTGCAAGCGCTCAAAGTAGGCCGGTCCGTTGCGCCCGATAAACCGCTCGAACGCCTCGCCGATCGTCGCCACGTAGCCCGCTTCGAGAATGGCGCGCGCCACGTGCGGCCGCCCCAGCGAGCCGGTGCCAGCCAGTTCCTGCACGCGCTTGAACGAGACCGGCATCCCCAGCGCGGACATCTTGTCAGCCATGCCCTTGGCCCGCTCGAAGCGTCCGTCGCGCAGGCGCTTGAGCATCGCCTGCAACTCGCCGCCCGGCACCTCTTTGAAATAGCCCAGGATATGCACCTCGCCGCCCGGAATATCGCAGTTCACCTCGATCGCCGGAATGATTTTCAGCGCGTGCCCCGCGTTGGCGGCGTACGCCGGCGCGATGCCCTCCGTCGAGTCGTGGTCGGCGATGGCGAGCACGTCGAGCCTGACGCGCCAGGCTTCGGCGACGAGCGCCTGCGGGGTAAAGGTGCCATCGGATGCGGTGGTATGGGCGTGGAGATCGGCCTTCTTCATAATAATGCGTCCTGTTCCGTCGGTAATCCGGCCAGCCTGCAATTACCGTATCGTATAGTAAGGTGTTACCCAGCGATTCTAGCACGCGCGGTGCGAATCGGCAATCTCCGTTGCAGCGATTTACGGTTGCTGTGGTACCATCGGGGCTGCGGCCGTCATCCCGGCACGCAATGTCTCGATACTCTGCATAGAGGGGGAAGCGATGAGACATCATCGTCCGGAGTTCAAGCACAACGACCCGCAGGTCGAGCATCTGGTCGGTGAGTGGGAGCACGGCTCCATGGGCCGCCGCGAGTTCTTTGAACGCGCGCTGTTCCTGCTCGGAACGGCCGCCGCCGCCGAGGCGCTGCTGGCCGCCTGCTCGCCGCAAGTGACTGCCGCCCCAACGGCTGTGCCGGCCGCAGCCGCTACGGCCACCAGCATGCCGCCGACCGCCGTCCCGCCAACTAGCGCGCCGACCCTGGCGCCCACAGCGGCCCCGCCGACCGCTGCGCCCACCGCCGCGCCGACGCGCAGCGGCACGGCCGCCTCACAGCCGACGCCCGTACCAGTCACCACGTCCATGATTCCGGGCTACGTCGACCCATCAGCCGTCGACGGCTCGAATGTGACATGGCAGAACGGCGACGTCAAGATGCTTGGATACCTCGCCAAGCCGAAAAGCGGCAGCGGCCCGTGGCCCGGCGTCATCGTCATCCACGAGAACCGCGGCCTGACCGATCATCACATGGACGTTGCGCGGCGCATCGCCAACCTCGGCTACGTCGCGCTAGCCGTGGACTTCCTGTCGCGCGTGGGTGGCACGCCGAAGTTCGCCGCGCCCGCCGATCCGACGCAGGCGATCAACGGGCTCAAGCAGGGCGATGTCGATTCCGATACGGTTTCGGCGGTGGGCTATCTGAAGACGCTGCCGACGGTAAAGCCGAAGTTCGGCATCGTCGGTTTCTGCTGGGGCGGCGGCAACTCGCTGACGGGCGCGATCACCACGAAGGACATTGTCGCCTGCATGGTCTTCTACGGGCGCAACCCGGCGAACATCGATGACGTGCAGAAGCTGAACGGCCCGGTGGTGGCCGGCTACGGCGAGCAGGACACGTTCATCAATCCGGGCATCCCGGCGCTCGACGCCGCGATGAAGAAGTACAACAAGACGTACGACTACAAGATCTACCCGGGCGCGAACCACGCGTTCTTCAACGACACGGGCCCGCGCTTCAACGAAGCGGCGTCAAAGGATGCGTGGGCGCGAATGGTCAAGCTGTACGAATCCAATCTGAAAGCGTAGCACCGGTTCATTCCGGGCGTTGCTTTCGCCGGGCGCGGGTCAACCTGTCCGCGCCCTTCTTTTCGTCTGCGCGCCGCGGTTTTTGTCCCGCTGCCGCAAAGTGAAGTAGAATAGCACATAACCACTGCAGGCGGCGCATGCCATCCACCCCTGCTTCGAAAGGACATCAACGATCACTCATGGAAGAACTGATCATCATTGGCTCCGGCCCGGCCGGCCTGACCGCCGCCATCTACGCCGGGCGCGCGTTCCTCAATCCGCTGGTTATCACCGGCAACGAGTTGGGCGGGCAGATCGCCACGACGACCGACGTGGACAACTTCCCGGCCTTCCCTGACGGCGTGACCGGCCCCGAACTGTATGAGCGCATGCAGAAGCAGGCCGAGCGCTTCGGCGCCCGCACCGTCTTCGATGAAGTGACGGCGGTGGACTTCAAGACGCACCCGTTCAAGATCAAGACGGTCAACGACGAGTACGAGGCCAAAGCGGTCATCGTGGCCACGGGCGCGTCGCCGCGCAAACTGGGCGTGCCCGGCGAGCAGGAGTTTCTGGGTCGCGGCGTATCGTACTGCGCAACCTGCGACGGCTTCTTCTTCCGCAATAAGGACGTGATGGTCGTCGGCGGCGGCGACAGCGCGCTGCAGGAAGGGCTGTTCCTCACCAAGTTCGCCAACCATGTGGGCGTCGTCCATCGCCGCAGCGAGTTCCGCGCCGGGCCGACGCTGCAGGATCGCGTGCGCCAGAACGAGAAGATGGGGCCGGTCTGGAACTCCGTCATCAAGGAGATTCGCGGCAGGGATGCGGTCGAGAGCGTGCTGCTGGAAGACACGCTCGACTACACCGAGCGCGAAGCGCCGGTCAGCGGCATCTTCATCTACGTCGGCCATGAGCCCAACACCGGGCTGTTCAAGGGTCAGCTCGACATGGACCACGAAGGGTACCTGCTCGTCAACCACAAGCAACACGCGAGCGTGCCGGGCGTCTTCGCCGCCGGCGAGGTGCACGACAAGGTCTTTCGGCAGGCGATCTCCTCGGCCGGCTACGGCTGCATGGCGTCCATGGAAGCCGAGAAGTTCCTGTCCGAGCTGCCGCATCACGGTTACCCGCCGCCGTCGTTCCGCAAGTAGATCGACCGGCGCATTACGGCGATGATCCATGACTCACGCAATGTCCGCCCTGCGCGGCATTGCGTGATTTCTTTTCGGGAGACTTGCTATGCCATCGGTGAATGTCAACGGCGAATCGATCTACTACGAGGGTAACGGCGGCAGTTCCGCGCTGCCGGTCGTCTTTGTGCACGGCGCGGGCGGCACGGGCGCGCGCTGGCTGCCGGTGGCGCAGGCGCTGACGAACTGCGTGACGTATGCGATTGACCTGCCCGCGCACGGGCAATCGACCGGGGAGGGCCGCGATACGGTCGGCGCGTACGCGGAGGTGGTCGTTGGCTTCCTCAACTCGCTGAATCTGCCTTCGGCGATCATCGCCGGGCACTCGCTCGGCGGCGGCATCGCACTTTGGATGGCGTTGCAGCAGCCGGCGCGCGTGCGCGGTCTGGCGTTGGTCGGCACGGGCGCGCGCCTGCGCGTGCACCCGCAGATTCTCAACGCAGTGAAGGCCGGCCGCCCGATCCCGGCCAATCCGGCTGCCGACACCACGCCGGAACCGCCGGCCGACATGGCGCCCGTCAACCCGGTGCCGTATTGGGACTGGGTCGCCTGCAATCGCTTCGATGTGATGGGGCGGCTCGGCGAGATTCATTTGCCGACGCTCGTCATTGTCGGCACGAAAGATATGAACACGCCGGTCAAGTTCGCGACCTACCTGCGCGACAACATCGCCGGCGCGCAGATGGCGATTATCGAGGATGCGGGCCACTCGGCGATGGCGGACAAGCCCGCTGAGGTCCTCGCCGCTATGCAGCCGTTCGTGGATAGCTTCAAGTAGCCTTCCACGAAGTGACACGAAGAAAAGCACTGTCCGCGAATAACGCGAATCTTCGCGAATTGATCTGGCTAGCAGTCTGTCGGAGAGGCAGTCTTTTTGACCGCATCTTGTGGTTTGGAGATCGTTTTTGGCGCTGCGACCACAAAATGCAGTCCTCTCCGACAGACTGCTAGAGCAGATTCCGGTTGCATGGATGCCATGCAGGGGCAAGAACAACCAGGCCGTCATGCCGGCGAAAGTTGGTGATGCGCCGGGGCGCACACTCGCGCATGGAAATCGGCGTGTCGGTGTAGGGACGGGTCTTTGACCCGTCCGGTTGGCCAGGTCAAAGACCTGGCCCTACGCCTAGAGTTGCCTATTTCCATGGGAGCCGGCATCCAGTCCACAATCCGGGACTCCGGCTTCCGCCGGAGTGACGGTATGGTGTGTTGTCACCATCAATTGTTCAGGAAATCGCTCTAATTCGCGTCAATTTGTGTTATTCGCGGATCATGTTTTCCTTTGCGTTTCTTTGTGTCCCTTCGTGGATCGTCTACTTGTTCGCCGCGACGATACGAAGCAGCGCGCCGCCGTTGATGTCGGCAATGTACGCCTCGCCCGCCTCGTCTTCCCCGAATGAACTGATGCCGATGCTCGCCGTGATCAGCGGCGTCGTGACCCAGCCGCCGCGCGTATCGCGGCTTAGTGCCCAGAGCTTGCCGGTGCAGTAGTCGCCGAAGAAGTATGCGCCGGCCAGCGCCGGCTGCGTCGCGCCGCGATAGACCATCCCACCGGTGATCGAACAGCCGTTGCCCGCGTGGCTGTACTCCGCGACTGGCGTCGCGAAGCCGGCCGGGTCGCACGTCGCGCCTGGTGGGTAGCAGTGCGTGCCCTCCATCTTGTTCCAGCCGTAGTTCGTCCCGCCCGGCGCGCCGGCTGGCTGAACGTTCACCTCCTCCCACTGATCCTGGCCCACGTCGGCGATAAACAGATCGCCCGTCTGCCGGTCGAACGCAAAGCGCCACGGGTTGCGCAGTCCCCACGCCCAGATCTCCGGCCGGAATCCGGCGCGGCCGGCGAACGGGTTGTCTTTCGGGATGCCGTACGGGCTGCCGCTGTCCACGTCAATGCGCAGGATCTTCGCCAGCAGGCTGCTGCCGTTCTGTGAATTGCCGAAGCGGTCGCCTGCGCCGCCGCCGTCGCCGGTGCCGATGTAGAGATAGCTGTCCGGCCCGAACGCCAGTCCGCCGCCGTTGTGGTTCGACGCGTCGCGGTGCCGGATGCGCAGGATCTCCGCGCCGCTGGCCGCGTCGGCGCGGTCGCCGGTCGCCGTATAGCGCGCAATCACGATATCGCCGCTCGAATCGGTGTAGTACACGAAGAACTGCCCGTTGCGCGCGTACTGCGGGTGGAACGCCAGCCCCAGCAGGCCGCGCTCGGACTCGGAAGAGCGGACGATGTTGCTGATGTCGAGGAACGGCTCGGGCAGCAGCGTCCCGCCGCGCACGATACGGATGCTGCCGCGCTTCTCGACGACAAACAGTCGCCCGCTGCCGTCGCGCGCGCTGGTCAGGTCGGTCGGCTGCCGCAGCCCGCTCACGGACTTCTCCAACCGGATCGTCGTGGCGGCCGGATTGAAGCCGCTGGCGGCGGCCACGCGCGTGGGCGCGCTCGTCGGTAGCGGCGATGGCGCCGGCGTGCGCGCAGGTGTGTTGGTCGAGTTTGGCGCGGTCGTCGCGCTCGGTGCGGGTGTGGCCGTTGGGTTGCTGGTGGGCTGCAGCGCGGATGGTGTGTTGCTCGGTGTGGCCGTGGGTGAAAGTGTTGCGGTCGGCACGGCGGCAGTCGTGCCGCAGGCGGTCAGCACGCCCGCGAGCGCAAGCATGCAGAGGTTGCGGACGAAGTTCATGGCAGGTCCCTTCCGGAAAACAGGCATCGTACTCAGGCGTGCAGCACCCTACTGGAACTCAACATGCGTGTTGAACCATGTCAGGGTCAACCAATCCGTCATTCCGGCGCGTTTTTGGCCGGAATCCACCCGAATGCTTCGACACGACGACATGAGGTCGCTGCCAGAGTGGATGCCGGCTAACACCATGCCGGCATGACGATTTCGCGGCGTCTCCGACAGTTTTGCAGTATGCCCTCGTACTCAAGCCATTATACTGGCATGTGCGCATTCGCCGCCGCCGCAATGTTTGCTATAATCGCCGTATGCCCCGCGAATACCCGGAATACCCCATTGCGTCGGTCGGTGTGGTTGTCGTCAAGGACAACAAAGTGCTGCTCGCCCAGCGCGGCAAAGATCCCGCGCGCGGCCGCTGGACGATACCCGGCGGCGTGATCGAGGTCGGCGAGACGGTGCATGAAGCCGGCCGGCGCGAGATCATGGAAGAGTGCAACATCGATGTCGAAATCGGCGCGCTCTACAAAACGTACGACTCAATCGTGCGCGATGCCGAGGGGCGCGTGCGCTTCCACTATGTCATCCTCGACGTGTTCGGCACGCACACAGGCGGCACGGTGCGCGCCGGCGGCGATGTGTCCGCTGTGCGCTGGATCGGTGTGGACGATCTGTTGACGCTCGACGTGCTGCCGGCGGTGGCCGCGTTAGTCCGCGACGTCGTGGGCGGCGCGTGGTGATTCGTTTCCCGCGGCAGTGGCTTGTGCTGGTGGCGCTATTGCTCTGCGCCTGCGCCCCGGAGGCATTCTCCGCGCCATCGCCGACCGCCACGTTGCCGTCTCGCGCGCCGACTCCGTCACCTGCGCCGTCGCTGCCGACGGCCACACCGACGCCGGTCGCGCCGCTCTACGCGCTGATCGCCAAGGCGCGCGGCGAGTATTGGGACGCCGCGGCGCAAGGCGCGCAGGCGGCCGCGCGGCAATTGGGACTGCCGGCCGGCAGCGTCGTGTACTACGCGCCCGAGAAGGAAGACGCGGCGGCGCAGATCGTCGCGCTCGAAGCGTTTGTGGCGCGCGGCGTGCGCGGCATCGCCATCGCGCCGAGCGACCCGCGCGGGCTGGAGCTGAGCATCAACAAGGCGCGCGCGGCGGGTGTGTGGGTCACGACCTTCGATACCGACGCGTCAAACAGCCACCGCATCTTCTTCGTCACGTCGCTGCAGCAGACCGTGGGGCATCAGGCGGCGGAGGCGCTGCTCTCGCTGCTCAACGGGCGCACCGGGGCCATCGCGCTCGGCTCCACATGGCTCAATGCTGACGCATCGGCGCGCATCGCGGGGCTCAAAGCAGGTTTGCAGAACAATGCCGGTCTGCGCGTGCTCGACGCGCAGGACGACCGGCATGATCTCGCAGTAGCAACACAGGCGGCGCGCGGCGCGCTGGCCGCGCAGAAAGATCTGGCGGGCGTGTTCGGTGTGTACGCCTACAACGGCGTGGCGTGGTGCCGCGCGGCGCGCGATGCAAGCGCAGAGGAGCGGGTCGCCGTGGTGGCGTTTGAACTGACCGGCGAGACGGTGGATTGCCTGAAGGATGGCGGCATCGACGCACTGGTCAGCGCGCGCCCCTACGAGCAGGGCCTGCAGAGCGTGCTGGCGCTCGATGCGCTGGCGCGGCGCGGCCTGTTCGCCGCCGCCGAGGAACTGCACGTTCCGGTTGGCAGCGCGCCCGATGCCTGGGTGGTCGATGCGGGTGCCGATGTCATCTCGCTGGACGGCCGCGTGGGACAGAGTCTCGCGGAGTACGCCGCGCATCTGTCCACACTCGGCGTCCCGCACGCCTGGGCGCCGTAGGGTTTGTGCCGATGTAAACCACGATCGTGTAGGGGCGGCTCGCGAGCCGCCCAATTTCGTACCGTTCTACCCCGCCGTCAACGCTTCCAGCGCCAGCCGGTAGCCGATCCAGCCCAGACCCGCGATGCTGCCGCGGCAGACCGGCGCGATGAACGAGTGATGGCGGAACTCCTCACGCGCATACACGTTGCTGATGTGCACCTCAATTGCCGGCACCTTCACCGCCGAGATCGCGTCACGGATGGCGACGCTCGTGTGCGTGAAGCCGCCCGCGTTGATCACGATGCCGTCCCAGCCGATCGCGCCCTGGATCGCGTCGACGATCGCGCCCTCGTGGTTCGACTGCATGATCGTCAGGTCGACATTCGCCTCGCTCGCCCATTCGCGCAGGCGCGCATTGATCGTGTCGAGCGACAGCGCGCCGTAGATGCCCGGCTCGCGGATGCCGAGCATGTTCAAGTTTGGCCCGTGAATTACGAGGATGCGCATGGTGCGTCTCCGGTAATACTATTTCAACTTGGCCATGTCCTCATAGCGATTGCGCAAGTGCAACTGCCGCCCCCTCATCCCCTGGCCCCTTCTCCCCCGCGCGCGGGGGAGAAGGGGAAAAACTAACGGGGATTGGCGCGGCGGCTACGCCGCCGCGCCAATCCCCGGAGACTTGAGCCCCCTCCCAGCGAAGCTGGGAGGGGGCCGGGGGGAGGGCGGAATTTGGCGGTGTGCCGTGTGCTCATGCGGCATGCACATGGGGACATTTTCAATTTGAAACAGTATAAGATGTGTTGATAGGTGCACAGGCTATTGGGGCAGTGTTCTGACGCGTATGCGCGTGTTCTCGACAACGGCAAAATGTCCGGCCCAATCCTCGCGTGATGCCAGTGCTGCTACTGTGATGCGGGCCACATGGGTGGGCGACGGTGCTGAAATGCGAAACAAAATAACGTCACAGGCCGCTGGCAGGCCAGCTTTGAATGCCAATTCGCCAAAATCCTTGTCGAAAGTCAGGAGGATGCGGCCGTCTGAAACAGCGCGCGCAAGCACGGGGGAATCGCGGCTTCCGGGCGCGTCTAAGCGGATTGACAACACGTCGTGACCTTCACTCCGCAGAGCATCGATCGCTGCCTGCGGGAAATTTTCGTCGGCGATCAGGCGCATGCTGAACCGCTAGCCCGGCGTGAAGGCGTACACCTTTTCGTTGCGCAACGAGTGGCTTGCATAGGCGAGGCAGGCCTGGATGTCCTCGTGTGTCAGCCCTGGGTAGTTGTGAAGCAGGTCCGATTCGCTCCAGCCCTGCGCCAGCAAATCGATTGCGAACTCGACGGCCAGGCGCGTGCCTTTGACGACGGGCTTTCCAAGCAGAATCTCAGGATCAACGACGATCCGATCTTGCCAGTTCATGCTTCCCTCCATGCTTCGATCTGCCGATCCTATCTCATTATACGCTCAGATGCGCATACAATCACAGCGGAATCAGTATTTCGCCGTGTGCCGTCCGCTATGCCTTTGCCCTGAGCACCGCTTTCACGTCCGCCGCGTCCACGTCGTTGCGGATCACCGTCTGGCCGATCGACAGCGGCAGGATGAAACGGATGCGCCCCTGCTCCTTCTTCTTGTCGTTCTGCATCACCGCCAGCGCCGCGTCGGCGTCGAACTGTCCGTAAGTGGTCGGCAGGCCAACCCGTATCAGCAGCGCCGTGATACGCTCCACGAGCGCCGGGTCGCACATCTCCAGCCGCGCCGACAGCCGCGTCGCCGCCACCAGTCCCATCGCCACCGCTTCGCCGTGCCGGATGCCGTAATGCGACAGCGACTCGAACGCGTGCCCGAACGTGTGCCCCAGATTCAGCACCGCCCGCTCGGCGCGCTCGTGCGGGTCGGCCTCGATCACCTTGAGCTTGACCTCGATCGCATCGGCCAGGATGCGCGGCAGGTCGCGCAGGCCGTCGCGCTCCAGTCGCTCGAACAGCGCCGGGTCGCCGAGCACGCCGTGCTTCACGACCTCGGCCAGCCCGGAGCGCAGTTCCGCCACCGGCAGCGCCGCCAGCGCCTCGCGGTCGCCGCAGACGAGCACCGGCTGCTTGAATGCGCCGACCAGGTTCTTGCCTTTCGGCAGGTTGACCGCCGTCTTGCCGCCGAGGCTCGCATCGACCACCGAGAGCACCGTCGTCGGCAGTTGCACGAAGTGGCAGCCGCGCATGTACGTCGCCGCCGCGAACCCGGCCACATCGCCCACCACGCCGCCACCCAGCGCCAGCACCGCGCTGCTGCGCTCCAGTTGCGCGTCCACAAACTGGCCGTACAGCATCGCCGCCGTGTCCAGCGTCTTCGCGCTTTCGCCCGCCGGCATCGTCACAATCGCGCACTCGAAGCCGGATACACGCAGGCTGGCCGCCACCGTCCCGGCGTAGAGCGGGCCGACCACGTCATCGGTCACGATTGCGGCGCGCCCGGTCTTCGGCAGACGCTCGCGCAGCAGCGTGCCGACCTGTCGCCAGGTGCCCGCGCCGAGCACGACCTCATACTGGTCAGCGCCGGCGTGCACACTGCGCCGCAGGTCGATCACCGCGCCGCCCTGCGCCCGCTCTACGATCTGCGTCGCCACCTTCTCCGGCGTCAGTCCATCGGTATCGATGTGGTGCGGGATCAACGCGTAAGCCGCCTCGCGCCCGGCCAGCAGGTCCGCGATACGCCCGGTGACGGACTGCCCAGCCGGCCGATTGGACAGCAGCGGCCGCGAGGCTCCGTCGCCGATGCGCCGCTCGATCTCGGCCGGCGACGCGTCGAGGCAGAACAGCCGCCCGGTGCGCGCCAGCGTGGCGCGGTTGCCGTCATCGACCAGAGCGCCGCCGCCCGTCGCGATCACCAGATTGGACTGCGCCGCCAGTTCACGGCAAAGCGCGCTTTCGAGCGCCCGGAACGCCGTCTCGCCCTGCGCCGCGAAGATCTGCGCGACCGGCATCCCCGCGCACTCGGCCAGCACGGCGTCCATGTCCACGAACGCGCGCTCCAACGCCTGCGCCGCCAACTGCCCGCACGCCGTCTTCCCCGTGCCCATGAAACCCGTGATGATAATGTTCGCTGCCATGCGAAGTCCCATCCAAAGTGAACAGTGAACCGTAAACAGTGAGCAGTTACTGTTCACCGTTCACTGTTCACTTCTTTCTGATTGCTGACGACTGACTACTGGCGACTGTCGTAGTGCCGCTTCATCTCCGCGATGCTGTCGCCGCCATACTTTTCCACGAACGCCTCGGCCAGCGCCCACGCGACCATCGCCTCGCCGACGACCGAGGCGGCCGGCACGGCGCAGATGTCCGAGCGCGTGTAGTTCGTCGCCGTCGCCTCGCCGGTCTGCATGTTCAGCGAGCGCAGCGGCGACAGCGTCGTCGCGATCGGCTTCATCGCGGCTCGGATCACGACCGGCTGGCCGTTGGTCATGCCGCCTTCCAGCCCGCCGGCGCGGTTGCTGGTGCGCGCCACGCTGCCGCCCGCCGGCAGGGCGAACTCGTCGTGCACCTCGGTGCCGAATTTGCGCGCGTTCTCGAACGCCGGGCCGATCTCCACACCCTTGATCGCGTGAATGCTCATCACCGCCGCCGCCAGTCGCCCGTCCAGTTTGCGGTCCCAGTGCACATGGCTGCCAAGCCCGACCGGCAGGCCGGTCGCCACAACCAGAAAGCAGCCGCCGATGGTGTCGCGCTTGCTCATCGTCTCGCGGATGCGCGCATGCATCTGCTCCGACCAGGCCGGGTCGGGGCAGCGCACGTCCGACTCCTCCGCGCGCGCGAACAGTTCCTCGTACGGCACATCTGCCGGCGCCGGCATCTCGACGCCGCCGATCTCCGTGACGAACGAGCCGACACGCACGCCGAACGCGCCGAGCAGTTGTTTGGCGATCGCGCCGACCGCGACGCGCACCGCCGTCTCGCGCGCCGAGGCGCGCTCGGCGATCAGCCGCATGTCTTCGATGCCGTACTTGATCCGCCCGGCGTAGTCGGCGTGGCCGGGGCGCGGCACATACCACGGCGGCACCTTCTTGTCCTTCCAGTTCGCCCAGTCCCGGTTCTCGACGCGCAGCGCGATCGGCGCGCCGATGGTGACGCCGTCAACCACGCCCGCCGAAATGTCGGCCATGTCCTGCTCGATGCGCTGGCGGCCGCCGCGCCCGTAGCCGCCCTGCCGACGCCGCAGGTCATCGTTGATGGCCTCCATGTCGAGCGTGAGCCCTGCCGGCAGGCCCTCGATAATGCCGGTCAACCCCGGCCCGTGCGACTCGCCTGCCGTGAGAAAACGAAGCATGGTAATCAACTCCCAAATCCCAAACAAGGTATCCACGAAGGGACACGAAGAAACACGAACAATAATGACGGGCCCAATCTTGCTTTTCTTTGCGCTCTTTGCGCGCTTTGCGGTGAACTGTTTTTCGCTGCGCTCTCTGCGTGCTCTGCGGTTCAGCTATCAAGTGCCTGCGTCATCACGTCCACCGGCGCGTTGCGGCCAGTCCACAGCCGCAGCGACTCCGCGCCCTGGTAGACCAGCATCGCCAGCCCGCCGATCGGCTGCGCGCCGACCTGCCGCGACTCTTTCAACAGCGCCGTCTCGCGCGGATTGTACACCAGATCGTACACGAAACGCGCGCCGTAGCCGCGCCCGGCCAACGGCAGCGGCGTCTCGGCCGTGTTGGGCGTCATGCCGACCGGCGTCGTGTTGACGATCAGCATAAACTGGCCGCAGCGCATGGCGGGCGGCAACTGCGTCGTGACCTCCGCGCCAAACTCGTCCGCCAGCGCGATGGCGCGCTCCGGGGTGCGGTTCCAGATTGTGACGTGCGCGCCCGCGCTCGCCAGCGCATAGACCACCGCGCGCGCCGCGCCGCCCGCGCCGAGCACCAGCACGCACTGGCCGCGCACGTCGCAGCCGGCCTCGCTCAGGCCGCGCATGAAGCCGGCTGCGTCGGTGTTGTGGCCGGTCAGCCGTCCATCCTCGTTCACGATCGTGTTGACCGCGCCGATCGCGCGCGCCGTCGGCGCGATCTCATCTAGCAGCGGCATCACCGCCTGCTTGTGCGGGATCGTGACGTTCAGACCGCGATAACCTTGTGCCGCCAGCTCGCGCAGCCGCGCCGCCAGTTCGCCCGGCGGTGCCGCCAGCGCCTCGTACGTCCCGTCGATGCCGAGCGCGCGCAGCGCCGCGCCGTGCATGCGCGGCGACAGGCTGTGCTTGATCGGCCAGCCGATCACGCCGAGCCGCATCATCGCGTGATCCCGGCCAGCACCCGCTCGAACTCCGGGAACGACTTGGCGACGCTCTCGGCCCCGCTGATGCGCGTCTCGCCGCTCGCGATCAGCCCCGCGACCGCCAGCATCATCGCCAGCCGATGGTCGCCGTGCGAATCGACTTCCGCGCCGTGTAGCGGCGTGCGGCCGCGCACCACAAAGCCGTCCGGCCGCTCCTCGATCTGCGCGCCCAGCTTGCGCAGTTCGACCGCCACCGCGCTGACCCGGTCGCTCTCCTTGACGCGCAGCTCGGCCGCGTCGCGCACCAGCGTCTCGCCCTCGGCCTGTGTCGCCAGCAGGGCGACCAGCGGGAATTCATCAATCGCGCGCGGCACCACCGCGCCGCCGACCGTCGCGCCGCGCAGCCCGGCAACGGTGCGCACGCGCAGGTCGCCGACCGGCTCGCCGTTCTCCTCGTGTCCCTGTTCGACGGCGACCGCGCCGCCCATCGCTGTGATGATGTCGAGCAGTCCGGTGCGCGTCGGGTTCAGGTTCACCGCCTTGATCAGCAGGTCGGCGCGCGGCGCCAGCAGCCCGGCGGCGATGAAGAACGCCGCGGACGAGAAGTCGTTCGGCACGCTGATGTTCAGCGCGGACAGGTGCGACGGGGAGAGCATGATGGTATTCGTCTCCCGGTCGTGCGTGATCTGCGCCCCCATCGCGCGCAGCATCCGCTCGGTGTGGTCGCGCGTCGCCGCGCTCTCGCGCACGGTCGTGTGCCCGCTGGCGTGCAGGGCGGCCAGCAGCACCGCCGACTTGACCTGCGCGCTGGCGACCGGCGTGGCGTACTCGATCGCGTGCAGTCCGCCGCCCTTGATGATCAGCATCGCCTGGCGGCCGTTCGGCGTGGCTGGCGGCGGGAGCGGGCTGATGTCTGCGCCCATCAGTTTGAGCGGATCGATGATGCGTCCCATCGGCCGCTTCGCCAGTTGCGCGTTCGCCGACAGGATGCTCGTGAACGGCAGCCCGGCCAGCAGCCCGGCGATCAGCCGGATCGTCGTGCCGCTGCCGCCGCAGTCGAGCGGCGCGGCCGCCTCGCCTATGCGCCCGCCCGTGACGTGCAGCGCGCCGCCGCCGTTCCGGACGATCGGCACGCCGAGCGCCTCCAGGCAGCGCTTAGTGGCCGCCAGGTCGTCGGAGTCGGGCACGTTGGCCACGCGCGTGACGCCGTCGGCCAGCGCTCCGAGCAGCAGCGCCCGGTGCGCGATCGACTTGTCGCCCGGCACGACGACTTCGCCGGTCAGCTCTTGAGCGGGAACAATACGCATAGCAAATACCTTCCTTCGGATGTAGGGACAGGTCTTTGACCTGTCCGCAATGGACGGGTCAAAGACCCGTCCCTACACCACCTGTCTTCCGTCGACGTGCCGCTTCCAGCCTTGCGCTCCAGGCCGCCTCGTCACCGCGGGCGATCTGGTCGCGCAGAGTCGTCAGTTCGCGGCTATACGCATCGATCATCGCGACGATCGCCGCGCGGTTGCTCGCGATGATATCGCCCATCATGCGCGTGTCGCTCGCCGCCAGGCGCGTCATGCCCACGTAGCCCGTCGACGCCAGTTGCTCTGCGTGCTGGTCGTTCAGTCCGGTGACGGTGTTGACCAGCGTGGCGCTCAGCACGTACGGCAGATGGCTGATGGCCGCCACGGCGCGGTCGTGCGCGTCAGCTTCGATCATCAGCACCGCCGCGCCGGTAATCGCCACCAGGGACTGCGCCAGCCGCATCGCCCGCACGCTGGTGCGCGCCGTCGGCGTCAGCGCGAAGCGCGCCCCGCGAAACAGCCCGGCGTCGGCCGATTCGATGCCCGACGTCTCTTTGCCGCACATCGGGTGCCCGCCGACGCTCTCGATCGCGAGTTTGTCCATCGCGGCGACGATCTCGCGCTTGGTGCTGCCCAGGTCCATCAACAGTGTCCCCGTCGGCAGCGACGGCCCGTGCGTCTCGATCCATGCCACGATGCCGCGCACCGGCATCGCCAGCACGACGATATCGGCGGCGTCGCCGGGCTGCCAGTCGCCGTCAATCACATCGCGCGCCTGCGCCTGCCGGACCACGTCCGGGTTGGCGTCTGCGCCAAGCACGCGCAGCCGGGCGCCGCCCGCCTTCAGCGTCATCGCCAGTGAGCCGCCCATCAGGCCTAGCCCGGCGATGGCTATGGTAAAGCCATCGAGATCATCCATCGTGTTCTCTGGTCATCCATGTCCTGTGCGCGTCCCGCCTTTGGCGGGACGCCCGTCCCTGATAGGGACGGGCACAGGATGAAGTGCGACGGCAACACCGTTGCCATCCGCGTTGCTTCGCGCGCGAAGGATCTCAGATGCTTCACGCACGGGGCGCTCTCGAAAACCGGGGTCATGCCTTCGCGTTCAGCATGACAAGTGTGTTTAGATGTGCTTCCCAATGATCGACGCAATGCCCTTCAACTCGACCATCAGTGCCGCGAACTGCTTGAAGTCGAGCGACTGCGCGCCATCGGAGGTCGCTTTGGCCGGGTTGGGGTGTACCTCGATCAGCAGCCCGCTCGCCCCGGCCGCGACCGCGCCGCGCGCGACCGCGCCGACGAGCGCCGACCTGCCGGTGCCGTGACTCGGGTCGGCGATGACCGGCAGGTGGCTCAGTTCCTGGATCGCCGGAATCGCGTTGACGTCGAAGGTATTGCGGGTATAGGTCTCGAACGTGCGAATACCGCGCTCGCAGACCATCACGCGGCGGTTGCCGTGCGAGAGGATGTATTCGGCGCACATCAGCAGCTCCTCGATCGTGCCGGACATGGCGCGCTTGAGCAGGACCGGGTGCTGCGCCTCGCCGACGGCGTGCAGCAGCGGGTAATGCTGCATGTTGCGCGCGCCGATCTGTAGGATGTCCGAGTAGCGCGCGACGAGCGGCACCTGCTCGACCGCCATCACCTCGGTGATGACGAGCAGGCCGGTCTCTTTGCCAGCCTCAGCCAGCAGTTCGAGTCCTTCCTCGCCCATGCCCTGGAATGAGTAGGGCGACGAACGCGGCTTGAACGCGCCGCCACGCAGCACCTTCGCGCCCGCCTCCTTAACGGCGTGCGCTGTCTCCATGATCTGCTGGCGGCTCTCGATCGAGCACGGCCCGGCCATCACGACGACCTGGTCGCTGCCGATCCGCGAGCCGTTGAGCGGGACAACGGTATCTTCCTTCTGGAAGTCGCGGCTGGCGATCTTGAACGGCCGGCGGATGCGCACCACGTTCTCGACGCCGTCCCACATCTCGGCCACTTCGGGCGTCAGGTTCGTGCCGTTGCCGACCGCGCCGATGATCGTGCGCACCTCGCCAAAACTGGTGTGCGCCTTGAAGCCGTACGATTCAACTTTCTGAATCGCCTCGCTGATCTGCTCGCTCGACGCGCCCTGCTTCATTATGATAACCATAGTCTGTGCTCGTTTCTGATAATTTCGCGGCTAAGGCCGCGCCCTGGGCCCGTCATCCTGAGCGCGCAGGCAGGACCGTTGTGCTTCCAATCCGTCTCGCGCGCGAAGGATCTAAACACCGCAGTCGGAGATGCTTCACACGCGTATCGCGTCGAACAAGTTAGGTAATGCCTTCGCGTTTCATCCTGTGCCCGTCCCTGAAAGGGACGGCGTCCCGCCTAGCACGGGACGCGCGCAGGACATGTATGGCAACCTCATATCGTCTTTCCGATCGCCGCAGCGATGCTCTTCAGTTCGACCATCAACTGGGCGAACTGCTTGAAGTCAAGCGACTGCGCGCCGTCGGAGGTCGCTTTGGCCGGATTGGGATGCACTTCGATCAGCAGGCCGCTCGCCCCGGCGGCGACCGCGCCGCGCGCGACCGCGCCGACGAGCGCCGACTTGCCGGTGCCGTGGCTCGGGTCGGCGATGACCGGCAGGTGGCTCAGTTCCTGGATCGCCGGGATCGCGTTGACGTCGAACGTGTTGCGCGTGTACGTCTCGAAGGTGCGGATGCCGCGTTCGCAGACCATCACACGCCGGTTGCCGTGCGACAGAATGTATTCGGCGCACATCAGCAGTTCCTCGATCGTGCCGGACATGGCGCGCTTGAGCAACACCGGATGCTGCGACTCGCCAATGGCGTGCAGCAACGGGTAGTTCTGCATGTTGCGCGCGCCAATCTGCAGGATGTCGGAGTAGCGCGCGACGAGCGGCACCTGCTCGACCGCCATGACTTCGGTGATGACGAGCAGGCCGGTCTCTTTGCTCGCCTCGGCCAGCAGTTCAAGCCCTTCCTCGCCCATGCCCTGGAACGAGTAGGGCGACGAGCGTGGCTTAAACGCGCCGCCGCGCAGCACCTTGGCGCCGGCTTCCTTCACCGCGTGCGCCGACTCGAGGATCTGCTGGCGGCTCTCGACGGAGCACGGCCCGGCCATCACGACGATCTGGTCGGACCCGATGCGCGAGCCGTTGAGCGGGATGACGGTATCGTCCCTCTGGAAGTCGCGGCTGGCGAGCTTGAACGGCTTGCGAATGCGCACGACGCTCTCGACGCCGTCCCAGACCTCGGCCACTTCGGGCGTCAGATTTGTGCCGTTGCCGACCGCGCCGATGATCGTACGCTCGACGCCGAATACCGGATGCGCATTGAACCCGTGCGACTCGATCTTCTGAATTGCCTCGCTGATCTGCTCGCTCGACGCCCCCTGCTTCATGATAATGACCATGGTATCCTCCTGACCTATCTCACCGCAAAGATCGCAAAGAACGCGACGAAGGGCTTCTAACGCTCTCCGGGGAGCATTGCTTTGCTGTTGATTAGTCTCGCCGTGCTGATCGCGAGAGCGAGATGTTCTTTGCGCTCTTCGCGTTCTTTGCGGTGAAAGATGATTTTCAACGACTATCGCTGGCCAGATCGGGCCGCAGCCGCGCCGCCTCGCGCAAATACACATGCCGGATCTCGTCCTGTGCCCGCTCCGTGTTCCAGAACACCAGCACGCGGATGCAGCGCGGCAGTGCGCTCGCCACGTGCATCTGCTGGTAGCAGTCCATCGGCACCCGCTCCCAGCCGATGGCGCGCGCCGCTGCCGCCGGGAACCCCGCGCGCACGTCGGCGGTGACGCTGAACGTCGCCGCGGCGACGTCGGCCAACTCCACCCCGTTGCGCTCCACGATCTCGCGCAGCAGTTCCTGGGTCGCAGCGGCGATGTCGTCAACGGTGTCGGCGGCGACAGTCGTCGCGCCACGAATCCCGCGCATCATGCGATCGCTCCCTATCCGAGAAATGTGCCAGCGACGCTCAGGAGCGCCGCCACGCCGAACAGCGCAATGGTCGCGCCGGCGATCCGGTTGACCCATTGCATCGCGGCCGGCGTGAAGCGGTCGCGCGCCAGTCCGACGCCGAAGCTCAGCAGCAGCCACCAGGCCGCCGAGCCGCTGAAGACGCCCAGCACCAGCAGCGCGGCGCGCCCGTAGTCGCCGCCCGCGCTCGCGATGCCCATGCCCGCGAAGATGATCGTGAACGACGCGATCGTCATCGGGTTGGTCAGCGTCAGGAACAGCGTGGATGTGTACGCGCCCAGCAGCCCCGCGCCTTTCGCCGTCGCTGCGCGCTCCGCCGGCGCACTGACAAACGTGCGCCAGCCGAGCCAGCACAGGAACAACCCGCCGACCAGCCGCAGCGCCGTCTGCTGGCTGGTCAGGAAGCCGGAGACAAACGTCAGCCCGAAGGCGGCCACCGTGCCGTAGAACGCGTCGGCCGTCGCCGCGCCCATGCCCGAAAGCAGGCCGTTCACGCGCCCGTCCGACAGCGTGCGCCGGATGCACAGCAGGCCGATCGGCCCGACCGGCGCCGCGATCCCGAAGCCGATCAACAAACCCTGCAAGAAGATGTCCATGGTATGTCCCGTCGGGGCGAAGCATTCGCCTCTATCATTGCACGACGCAACCCAGATCGCGGGCGAATGCTTCGCCCCTACCTATGTCGTTTGGCAACAAAAAAAGCGCGGAGCCGATTGCTCCACGCTTCTGTTATCCGGTCGAACCGTTGACTTGCTAGGCCAGGTCGTCCT
The DNA here is from genome assembly GCA_016235055.1 of Chloroflexota bacterium. Classification (NCBI taxonomy): domain Bacteria; kingdom Bacillati; phylum Chloroflexota; species Chloroflexota bacterium. Next base: position 69,652 of record JACRMK010000016.1, read on the forward strand.
CGTGCGCGTTGCAATCGGCGGTCACGCCGCCAAAATAAAAGTAGCCGTAAAAATAAAACGCGCCATGCCAGTTTGCATTGGCAGGCGCGTTGAACGACCGAACCGTCGCAATGACGGTCGCCGGAATTGCATGATCGGCAGATCGTTGGGTAATCATAGGATAACGTCGCCGATAATAGCACGGGGCGGGGGAGGTGTCAAATTGCGGGCGCGATGCGTCATTCCCGCGCAAGCGGGAATCCAGTAATCTGTGGCCGGCATCACGCCGTCGGATGGCCGTTTACAACAAGCGCGCCCCGCGCTCCGTCAGTAATTCGCGCAGCACCGAGCGGTGGCAGTGCGCTTCGTCGGCGCAGTAGCACCCGATCGCGAAGTTCGTCTGGTGCGACAGCGCGGCGAGCAGATCGAGAATCTTGCTCGGCTCCGTGCCGTTCATCTCGGCGCGGAACTTGCGCTTGAACGCCGCCCATGCCGCCGCAGCGGACGCTGCTTGCCCTGCTTTCATCAGCGTGGGGCTTGGCGACAGGATGGGCAGCCAGACATCGTAGAAGTCGCGCCGGGCGAATTCGGTTCTCGGCACGCCGCGCGGCGGCCGCCGTACAGTCCCGATGCGCAATCCCTCGTCGGGCGTCCTCGATGTTCCGAGCCGGACAATGCGAATAGGCATTGACGCTCCTGATTGTGTTTCCGCGCCGGCGCATGGCCGATGGCCGGGCTGCTCCCGCAATTTGTCGCTCGCGCCCGATTGTACCCGCCTGCCATTCGTCCTGCAAAACGCACATACCCCGCTGTCTGCCGCAGGGCGATTCAAAAGTCGCTTGACAACGCATGAGATCGTGCCCTGAGCTTGTCGAAGGGCAGGGATATGCGCACGCTTCGACGGCGTCGTGTGCCGCTCAGCGCCCGTTTCGTCGGATAATCACCATGCACCATGACAATTGAATGACCCGGCGTCTGCCGACATTTGTTTGACAACCTTCGCGCCCTGTGCCATAATTCGCCTCACAACCGCATACAGCACAGATCGTGATCCAGACGAGTAGCCGTCACAAGCGGGTCGCAGAGAGCCGGGCCGCGCGAACAGCGCGTGGTGTGAGTCCGGCGCCAGCGCAGGCGGCGAATGGGCTGGGGAATCTGAACGGGAACGCGCGCCGCGTGCGCGCCAGTACCCGACACGGCAACTCCGCCGTTATCCGGGAGCAGGGCATTCAGGTTTGCAGAACCGCGTGCCCGTTTGAGTGAGGCTGGCCGATTCATCCCGCATCATGGCGGGATTTCTTTTTTTCCGGGCTAGTCTAATGGGGGTGGCAACACGGGAGTCTTGACCTCTCGTCCCTTTCGGGGCGGGAGGTTTTTTGTTGTTGGCGAAAACAGACCAACCGCAGAGGACGCAGAGGCCGCTGAGACAAGGCGCTGACCGCAAAGAGCGCGAAGATCGCAAAGGAAACCCGAACGCACAGCAGGCGTCTACTTCGTGTCTTTTCGCGTAGCTTCGCGGACAGGTCCTATTCTTTGCGCTCTTTGCGAGCTTTGCGGTAAAGCAGGTTTTCTCTGTGTGCTCTGCGCTCTCTGCGGTGATAGATAAAAGGAGTAACTATGATCCGACCGACTCTGGACGAAATGACCGCGCTGGCCGCGCAGGGCAACCTGATCCCGGTCTGGCGCGAACTGCCCGCCGACCTCGACACCCCCGTGTCGATCTACCTGAAGCTGGCCGGCGGCCCCGGCGAACACCGCGCCGCATTCCTGCTCGAAAGCGTCGAAGGCGGCGAACAGGTTGCCCGCTACTCGTTCATCGGCGTCGCGCCGTCGCGCCTGATCACAATCCGCGGCGACACGCTGACTGTGCAGAACGGCCGCGCCGAGACGCTCTCCGCCGCCAGCGGCAACCCGCTCGACGCGCTGCGCGACCTGATGCGCGCCTACCGCGCGGTGCCGGTCGCCGGCCTGCCGCGCTTCACCGGTGGGCTTGTCGGCTACCTCGCGTATGACATCGTGCGACGTTTCGAGCGCATCCCGGCCACGGCGCAGGACGAGCTCGGTCTGCCCGACGGCATGCTGGCGCTGGCCGATACGCTCGTCGCGTTTGACCACGTCAAGCATCGCCTGCTCGTCATCGCGCACGCGCACGTCGAAGGCGACGTGGCCGCCGCCTATGCCGACGCCGTCACGCGCGTCGACCAGTTGGCCGGGCGCTTGCGAGCGCCGTTATCCGCACCCGCGCCGCGCGCCGCGCGTACCGTGGCGCCCGCCCCGCTGCGCTCGAACATGTCACCGGCGCAGTACGGCGAGATCGTGCTGGCCGCCAAGGAGCACATCGCGGCCGGCGATGCCTTCCAGATCGTGCTCTCGCAGCGCTTCGAGCGCGAAACCGACGCCGCGCCGTTCGGCATCTACCGCGCCCTACGGCGGCTGAACCCGTCGCCGTATATGTTCTTCCTCGATTTTGGCGACACGCAGTTGGTCGGCGCGTCGCCGGAGATGATGGTGCGGCTGGAAGACGGGCGGGCCGAGGTGCGGCCGATCGCCGGCACGCGGCGGCGCGGCGCGACCGACGCCGAGGATGAGGCGCTGGCGCAGGGCATGCTGGCCGACCCTAAGGAGCGCGCCGAGCACGTCATGCTCGTGGACCTCGGTCGCAACGACCTGGGGCGGGTCGCGCAGTACGGCTCCGTGCACGTCGCCGAATTGATGGGCGTCGAAAAGTTCTCGCACGTCATGCACATCGTCTCGCGGGTGCGCGCCGCGCTGCGCCCGGAGTTCGACGCCTTCGACCTGTTCCGCGCCACCTTCCCGGCCGGCACGCTCAGCGGCGCGCCGAAGATCCGCGCCATGCAGATCATCGAAGACCTGGAGGGTACCAAGCGGGGCGCATACGGCGGCGCGGTCGGCTACTTCGACTACGCCGGCAACATGGATACCTGCATTACCATCCGCACCATCGTTATGCGCGGCCGCAAGGCGTATATCCAGGCCGGTGCGGGTATCGTGGCCGACTCCGACCCGGCCGCCGAGTACCAGGAGTGCGTCAACAAGGCCAAAGCACTGGCTGAGGCGATCCGGCTGGCCGAGGAAGCCACCTAACACAGACCGCGCGGGTTTTTGGAAACCCGCGAGGTCTCCGAATGAGATACCACGATGATTCTCATGATCGATAACTACGATTCGTTTACTTTCAACCTTGTCCAGTATCTCGGCGAGCTGGGCGCCGACCTGCGCGTCGTGCGCAACGACGCGCTCTCGCTCGACGCGATCGCGCAGCTCGCGCCGAGCCACATCGTCATCTCGCCGGGGCCCGGCGGCCCGCTCGACGCCGGCATCGCCTGCGCCGCCATCGAGCGGTTCCACCGCGAGATTCCGATCTTCGGCGTCTGTCTCGGCATGCAGTGCATGGGGCACGCCTTCGGCGGGCGCGTCAGCCGCGCGCCGCGCCAGATGCACGGCAAAACGTCGCCGATCTACCACGATGGCACTGGCGTATTCGCCGGCCTGCCGTCGCCGTTCGAAGCGACGCGCTATCACTCGCTGATCGTGGAAGAGCCGTTGCCCGCCGGTCTCGTAGCCACCGCGCACACCGCCGAGGGCGAGCTGATGGGGCTGCGGCACGCACAGTCCCCGCTGTTTGGCGTCCAGTTCCACCCGGAATCGATCCTCACGCAGGGTGGCAAGCAGTTGCTCGGCAACTTTCTCGCCGCATAACGGGCCCTGAGCGGCGCAACCCGCCGTCGAAGGGCCGCTTCGAGACTGCCGGGCCGTGTGTCCGTGCGCCGTGTCCGCGTAGCGGCGGGTCGGCGACCCGCCTGCGTGGACAGGTCAGAGACCTGTCCCTACATCCGGAACCATGATCGAAGGGCCGCTTCGAGACTGCCGGGCCGTGTGTCCGTGCGCCGTGTCCGCGTAGCGGCGGGTCTGCGACCCGCCTGCCTGGACAGGTCAAAGACCCGTCCCTACATCCTGAACCATGGTCGATGGGATTTCTCTGCGCCTCCGTGGGCTGCGGCGCGGCCCTTGTCGTCCAGGGACGCAACAAGGGGGCAGGCCCGACCTTCCGAGCCTGCCCCGTGGCGACCATCATGCCGTGCTACGACATTTTGTTGAGTTCGCCGAGCAGTTCCTCGATATCTGGCAAGCCGACCTGGTAAATCCGCTTCCAGCGCAGGACGCCCTGCGCGTCGATCAGGAACACGGATCGCCAGTGGCGGCCGTATTGCTCATTGTACGTCCCGTACTGCTGGCCGACCGCGCCCTTCGGGTGGAAGTCGCTCAGCATCGGGAAGGTGATGCCGCCGAGTTTTTCGGCATACGCGCCGTGCGAGTAAATGCTGTCCACGCTGACGCTCATGACCTGAGCGTTGGCCGCTTCAAAGCGCGCGAGCGCGCCCTGAAGGGCTTGCAGTTCGCTCGTTCAGCCCCCGGTGAAATCGAGGACGTAGAAGCAGAGCGCGACCTTTTTCTTCTTGCCCGCGAAATCGGCGATGGTGGCCGATTCGGTGCGCGAGTACGGCAGGGTGAAGTCGGGCGCTTTCTGGCCGACCTCCGGCCCGCCCGTGGGTTGTGACATGGTTCCTCCGAGCATGGAATGGTGCACGAACAAGGTGCCACATGCGATTATAGCACGGCGCGAGGCCAGTCGTCAGCCGTCAGATGTCAGTAGCCAGAAGGCGTCTGTGAAGGGTGAACAGGCAACTGTGAACCGTCAGCCCCGCCGAGAACACATGCCCCCTGAAACCTGATCCCCGATCCCTGTTCCCTCTTTTCTCTGTGTCCTCTGCGATTAGCTGGCTGGTAAACGCCATATCAGTCCGTGCGCCGGGTAGATCGTCGTCACGCCCTTGCTGCGTACGCGCTCCCAGCTTCGCCCGGTCGGGCATCGGCTTCTCCTTCAGAGGCCCCACACGGCACGCATATTCAATAACTTCCGGTGGTAATCGCGCCTGCACGCTCGTAATTCACGATAATGATACCCTTCGGCGAGACCTGGCTATCCGTCAGCTTGAACGCCGCCGGGATGGTGCCATCGGCAAACAACCGTTTTCCAGCGCCCAATGTCAGCGGATATATCTTGAGCCAGAACGCATCGACCAAATCATGCTTCATCAGCGTCTGAACCAGATTTGCACTGCCGTATACGTGCAAATCCGGCCCTGGCTGTTGCTTGAGTTTGCTGACTTTTTCCGCAATGTCTCCGCTTAAAAACACGGAGGGCTGCCATTCGTGAGACGTCATGGTATGCGAGGCGACGTACTTGGTCGCTGGATTGACGCTCGGCCAACCGTCCGCATGGCGCGGCCAATACGATGCCCAAATTTCAAAGGTTTTGCGCCCTAACAACAGATCAAACGGCATGTTCATCTGCCTGTTCATGACAGTTCCAATCACATCGTCAGAATATGGAACCTGCCACCCGCCATAGGCGAAGCCGCCACTGGTATCTTCCTCTGGCCCGCCTCCGGCTTGTATGACACCATCAAGGGTAATAAATTCGAGTACGATAATTTTTCTCATGATCAAGCTCCTTTAACGCCTGGCGAATTTTATGGTAAACAATATAGCATCGCGCTTGACGTGCGGCAATTTGACTACGGCTCCAAGTTCTCAGCCGCCTTATGCCCTCTGTTCCCTGCCACCTGATCCCTGAAACCCGATCCCTACATCCGCCACACCGGCCCATGCGCCGGGTAGATCGTCGTCACGCCCGCCGCGCGGATGCGCTCCCAGCTTCGCCGCGCCGGATCGTCCGCGTCGTCCGGCGCCATCGCCAGCGGCGGCAGATCGCCAGTGAACGCGATCCCCTCGTCGAGGATGAGCGTCACGCTGTCGTCGGAGTGCCCCGGCGTGCTGATGATCTCCCCCGCGATGCCGATCCCTTGCAGGAATGCGCGGCTCTCCGCCTCGCCGATCACGATGTTCCCGCTTGGCGTGATCGGCGTATAGTTGTCGCGCGGCTTCACAATGTTGCTCAGCAGCGGAATGCTCGTCACCTGCGTGTCGAGCACGATCAACTGCACGCCGAGCCGCTTCAGGTCTTCCGCGTGCCCCGCGTGGTCCGGGTGGTAGTGCGTCGCCAGTTGATACGGCACATCGCTCAGTTGGATGCCCAAGCGCCGGCACTCCGCCTGCATACGCCCCACCATGCCCGGCCAGCCGGCATCGACCAGCAGTCGCGGCTGCCCGTCCGACAGGATGTAGTAGTGCGTCGAGCGATAGCCGACGTTGAGGATGTGCACGGAACGCTATTCTCCTGTAGACTTCGCGGGTCTTGAAGACCCGCGAGGTCTGGCGGGCAAAAGTAAAACGGGGCGCCGAAAGATCAGCGTCCCGTTCATAGCTCCTCGGGGATGACTCGAACATCCAACCGCTCGGTTAACAGCCGATTGCTCTGCCGATTGAGCTACCGAGGAATGCAACAGCAATTATACAAGTACGGCCGGGTTTCGTCAAAAGAACACGGCGCGAATGACGGCATATACTCGCCTGCGCCGGACGGCTCGACCCCGTGTGATCTGCGCTATCATATTGGTGTGGCCTGACAGAAAGTGCGCCGTTGTTTCTCTGCGCTCTCTGCGTCCTCTGCGGTAGGCTCTGGTACGCATGCCAGCCATGCAGCCGCGCAAATCGCGCGTATGTTTGACAGAGCACCCAGTTAGTGATACATTTCACAATGTTTTGTATGGCGCGCAGTTGGCCGGGAGGCCGGGAGGGAGCGATGCAGAACACCCGCAAGAAGCCGGGCGACACGTGGGAAAACCACGTCGAAATGCAGATTCGCGAGGCGATGGAGCGCGGCGACTTCGATAACCTGAAGGGCAAGGGCAAGCCGCTCGACCTCACCTCGCGCGCCGCCGACCCGGCGCTGGAAATGGCTAACAAGATCGTGCGCGATGCCGGCTTCGCGCCGGCCTGGCTTGAACTGGAGCATGAAATCGATATCGAGCAGAAGAAGGCCGAGGACGCACTGATGCGCACGTGGCGCTGGTGCGAAGCCGCGCGCGGCGACGCCATCGAAGACCCGCTCTGGCTGGCCGCCGAGTGGCGCACGGCGCGCGACGCGTTCGAGAAACAGCTCCGGCAGATCAACGACAGGATTCTCAGCCTGAACCTGCAACTGCCCGAGCCGCTCCTGCACCGCCAGCGGCCGCGCCTGCGGCTGGACACCGAGTTCGAGCGACTGGGGATCGCCGAGCGATGACGCCGGGACAGCCGGCCGGGCCGGTGCTCGAAGCGCGCGGCGCCGAGAAGTCGTACCGCATGGGCGAGGTGCTCGTCAGCGCGCTCGGCGGCGTCGACTTTGCCGTTGCGAAGGGCGAGTTCGTCGCGATCATGGGGCCGTCCGGCTCCGGCAAGTCTACCCTCCTGCACCTGCTCGGCGGGCTCGATCGCCCGAGCGGCGGGCAGATCACGCTCGGCGGCGAGACGATCTCCGACCTGGACGACCGCGCCGTGACCCTGGCGCGCCGCCGCCACATCGGCTTCATCTTCCAGTTCTTCAACCTCCTGCCGACGCTGACCGCCGAAGAGAACATCGCCCTGCCGCTGCTGATCGATGGCCGGCGCGCCAGCGACCACCAGCAGCGCATCGACGAGTTGTTGGCGCTGGTCGGCCTGACCGACCGCCGCCATCACAAGCCCGATCAGCTTTCGGGCGGGCAGCAGCAGCGCGTCGCTATTGCGCGCGCCTTCGTCACCAACCCGTCGATCGTGCTGGCCGACGAGCCGACCGGCAACCTCGACTCCAAGAGCGGCGACGAGATTCTGCAACTGTTGCGTCGCTCCTGCGACGAGCTATCGCACACGATCGTCATGGTGACGCACGACGCCAAGGCCGCGTCGTACGCCGACCGAGTCGTGTTCCTCAAGGACGGGCAGGTCGCGGGCGAGTTGCGCGTCGAGCGCCGGCGCGATGCCGCGCCGATCCTGGAACGCCTGCGCCTGCTGGAATCGTAGCCGCCACCGGGGCGTTCAGCCGTACGGGCGTTCAATTGAACGCCCCTCCCCGCGCACAAACAAAAACGCCGCACTCATTCGAGTACGGCGCTATCATTCCACCACAAAGCCACAAAGGCACAAAGAAACCTAAAATCAAATCCTCCTTTGTGTCTTGGTGTCTTTGTGTTGATCCGCGTGTTTGCAATCGGCCCAGACAAAGCAAGAGGCACAGAAAGACCGCTTTCTGTGCCTCTGTGTCTCTGTGGTGTAATTGTCTTGCGTTAATGCGGCAGTCCTGGAACGTCGATCGGCTGCGGCGCTTTCAGCCCCATCAGCTCCCAGCGCTTCTCCAGCGCCGCGCGCCCCTTCACGTGCACCGCTTCGAGCGCCGCCACCTCGACGTGCTCCTGCACCATCTGGTAGATCGCGTCGCTCAACACAATCTGGTTGCCCGCCGCGCCTTCCTGCAGCCGCTTCGCCAGGTTCACCGAGTCGCCGATCGCCGTGTAGTTCAGCGCGCGCTCCGCGCCGATGTTGCCGACGACCGCGTCGCCGACGTTGAGCCCCAGCCCGAACTGCAGTTGCGCGCTCGGTCCGACCTCCTGCTGGTGCTGCACCACCGATTCGCGCATGTGCCAGGCCGCCCGCACCGCGCGCAGCGCGTGATCGTGCTGCGCCTCGGGCGCGTTCCAGAAGGCCATGATCGCGTCGCCCATGAACTTGTCGAGCGTGCCTTCCTCGCCCAGGATCGCCTGCGCGCCGAGCGAGAGGTACTGGTTCAGCACGTCCACCAGCGTCTCCGGCGTCAGCCCCTCGCTGAACGTCGAGTAGCCGCGCACGTCGGCGAACAGCACGGAGATCGTCTCGCGGTGCCCGCCCAGCTTGAGCTCGCTCGGGTCGTCGGGCAGGCGCTTGATCACGGACGGGGCGAGGTAGCGGCCGAACATTTCCTCGCGCGCCTGCAATTTCCGCTTTTCGGTCAGATCGTCCACCACGATCGCCACGCCGAGATCGGTCTGGGCGGTGGCGTCGCGCAGCGTGGTCAGCGACATGCTGAGCGACACGGAACCGCGGTGCGGCACCTGCCGGCGCGACTCGTGGCCGATGACCGGCACGCTTGTCTGCTTCACCTCGTCGATCAAGTGCGACAGGTCGTCGCGGCCGATAAACTCGAGCGCGTCGACGAGCGGCCGGTTGAGCACATCAGCGCTGTGCGTGTTGAGAATCAGCTCGGCGGCGCGGTTGAACGTGGTGATGCGGTCCTGCATGTCCACGGTGATGACGCCGCTCGCGATGGAGGCGAAGATATTGTCCTGGAAGCTCTTCAGCGCGGAGACTTCGGCGATGTTGCGGCGCAGTTCGCCGAACAGCCGCGCATTCTCGATGGCAATCGCCGCCTGATCGGCCAGCGCTGCCAGCAGGCGCTCGGTGCTTTCGTCGAACATGCCCGGATCGGGCGCGTCGGCGGTGACGGTGCCCAGCACGCGGTCACCCACGATCAGCGGCGCCACGACCAGCGACCGGATGGTGCTCTGGCTGTTGATGAAGCGCGGATCGGTCTGCGTATCGCGCACGCTGATGACGTGCCGGTCTTTCATGGCCGCGCCGGATAGCCCCTGGTCGCGTCGCAAGTTGCCCAACCGCACGGTCGTGATCGTCTTTGATGCAATGGCGCGTGCTTCCAGCACCTCGCCGCTGGCATCGAGCAGGTGAATGACGATCTTGTTGGCGTTGGCGATCGCGGCCAGGCCCTGTTCGCAGATCGTCTTGAGCACGAGTTCCTGGTCGAGTGAGCGGGTGATGACCTGCCCGACGGACAGCAGCGTCGATAGTTCGCGCAGGCGCTGGTTCGTCTCGGCGAACAGCCGCGCGTTTTCGATGGCGACGGCCGCCTGGTCGGCGAACGCCGCGAGCAGGTCGCGGTCGCGCGTGCTGAAAATGCCGGACTTGACGCGGTTGTCGGCGTAGATGACGCCGATCGTCTTGTCCTTGACGCGCAGCGGCACGCACAGGATCGAGCGCAGGCTGAAGCTGATGATGCTCTGGCTGGCCTTGAAGCGCGTGTCTTCCTGCGCGTTGGTGGTCAGCACCGGCACGTGCTCTTTCGCCACACGGTCAGCGATGCTGCGGCTGATCTGGAAGTCCTCGTTGGCCTGGGCCACTTTGTCGATGCCGCGCGCGATCTTGAGCGAGAGCTGCCCCGTTTCGGAATCCGACAGCATGAGAAAGGCGCGCTCGGCGCCGGTGACCGAGGTGATCATCTCGATCACGAGGTTCAGCAGCGACTCAATCTCCAGCGTGGAGTTGATGGCGCGGCCGATATTGAACAGGCCGCGCACCTGCTGGTGTTCCTTGTCCTGGTCGTTGATGCGCGTCTGCAGCTTGTCCATCGCGGTCTTCATCTGCGCAAGGACGGTGTTCGTCTGCGTGGCGACCGCCGGATCCGGCAACTTGTGCGCCAGCGCCATGAGGTCGGCCAATCCCTTGTAGACGGCGATCAGTTCGGCTTGTGCCCGATGAATTAAGGTCTCGCTGGACATGGGGCAATTATATCACACTAGTAAACTCCGAAATCTGCCCGCAGATCCGTTCCAGCCGCGAGAAACACCGTTCGCGCGCGCCATGCGCTCGCCGGCCCGGCGTCGATGAACCGCCCGTCGCGCGCCAGCCGCGCATCGTTGACTGATACTGTTCCAACTTGACCATGCCCCAGTTGTATCACGGATGCGCGCGAGCCAATCACGGTCATCGTGAGAATTCCAGGTCGCCGCGCCGACGTGCGTGCGGACAGAAATTGGTGCGCCGGACTGCCAACCCGTCATGCCGTTGTCCGCTGGCTGCTTGCCAGCGGACGCTTAATACTATTTCCGCTTGAGTATGTCCCCATCAGCCTGCCACATGCGCATACGGTGTGACAACAATCTGCCCTCCCCCCCGACCCCCTCCCAGCTTCGCTGGGAGGGGGCGGCAGTTGCGCCTACACACCCGCTATTGGGACATTGTCAAGGTGAAAGAGTATAACAGTCAGCGGTGCTGTCCAGCGGCATCGCGCCGCTGGACGTTCAGCACGCCTGGGCTGGAGGCCCAGGCGCAACGAAGCCGCTGACCAGCGCCGGCATCCAGAGGTGTTGACCCTGGGCCCCGGCTTGCGCCGGGGCGACAACCGGTGACGCTTTGGTACCGAATGCAGCGAAGTTTCTGAACAGGCGAAGGCAGCATCCACCGCTTCCATGGCGTCACGCGCGCGAAAGACCTGAAACCCGTGACATCACGGTGGACCGTCGGTTGAGATGCTTCGCGCGCGGCAGACAAAGAGCCAGAGATGGCGCCTTCGCGCTTCATCTTGTGTCCGCCGCCAGGTGGCGGGTGTCTCGGTATTGCCGGGACGTGCATAGGAAGCGCATGACAGGGTCACAGGGACGTTTCCAGGTCGAATCAGCGCGACCCAACATGTGCAACCCGCCGGACGATCGATTGATGCATCGCCACCAGCCTGCGAACGGATTATAGCGTCCAGATTGCCACACGATGGCGCTGCATTCCGTCATGCCGGCATGTAGATAATCCTGTGCGTGACGACGGGCACGCTAGCCGGCATCCAGAGTGAGTAGCGGCAGCCAAGCAGACTGCGGGCTGGATTTCTCTTGCGCCGGAATGACCAGGTGGCCTGATGTGTGCGTCCCAGCACTGGAATGCCCCGGTTGTTGCCATTTTATTGACTGCGCCCCTTTTTTGGTATAATGGCACCAGTTGCCATGAACAAAGAGCGGATCATGAACCCGGCCAAGCGCGACGAGGAAGTCGCGAGCGAGCCAAGCCTTCGGCCCAAAAATTTAACCGATTACATCGGGCAAGAGCGGCTCAAGGAGACGCTGCGTATCGCCATCGCGGCGGCGCGCGCGCGCGGCGAACCGCTTGACCACGTTCTGCTCTACGGGCCGCCCGGTCTCGGCAAGACGTCGATGGCGAACGTGATCGCCCACGAGATGAACGTCAGCATCAAGACGACATCGGGGCCTGCCATCGAGCGCAAGGGCGACCTTGCCGCGATTCTGACCAATCTGCGTCAGGGCGACGTGTTATTCATCGATGAGGTCCATCGTCTGAGCCGCGAAGTCGAAGAAGTGCTCTATTCGGCGATGGAAGACTTCGCGCTCGACATCATTATCGGCAAAGGGCCGTCGGCGCGCTCGCTGCGGCTGTCGCTGCCGCACTTCACGCTGATCGGCGCGACGACGCTGCTCTCGCGCATGACGTCGCCGCTGCGCGACCGCTTCGGTATTATTCAGCGGCTGGAATACTACGACGAGGCGAGCATGATGGAGATCGTGCGGCAGAAGGCGCGCGCGCTCAACGTGCCGGTGGACGATGACGGCATGGGGGCGCTGGCGACGCGGGCACGGGGCACGCCGCGCGTCGCGATCCGCCTGCTGAAGCGGGCGCGCGACTATGCGCAGGTGCGCGCCGATGGGCGCATCACCAGCGCGGTGGCGGTCGATGCGCTGCAACTGCTGCAGGTCGACGTCCTGGGGCTCGACATGGTCGACCGCAAGGTACTGGACACGATCATCCGCAAGTATGAAGGCGGCCCGGTCGGGCTTGAGACGCTGGCGGCCTCGATCAGCGAAGAGACCGACACGATTATGGACGTGTACGAGCCCTATCTGTTACAGCTCGGCTTCCTGGAGCGGACAAACCGGGGCCGCGTGGCGACCCGCCGGGCGTACGAGCATCTCGGCATCCCGTACCCGGAGCAGCCGGCCCAGGACCGCTTGCTTTAGGCGACGCATTACGCTGAGCGAGGCAGCAATGCCCGATGCCGGCGAACTCGGACGCGCACTGATTACGCTTGGTGTGCTGATCGTCACGGCCGGTGTGGTGCTTGTGCTGGCTGGGCGGCTGGCCATCTGCCGGGCGCCATCGCCATCCAGGGCGATGGCTACGCGTGCCTGTTCCCGCTGGCGACCAGCCTGATCGCGAGCGTCCTGCTGACCGTTATCGTAAACGTACGTATTCGTTGGCTGAACCGCTAAAAGGCGGGCGATGCGCCATGGCGCGGCCCGGAAGGATTATGCATGCACGAGCAAATTCAAGCTTTCCTGCGTTTCATCACCGTCGAAAAGGGCTATGCCCAGAACACGCTCTCGGCGTACCAGAACGACCTGAACCAGATGGCGGCCTATCTGTCGGCCAAAAGCCCGGAGATGACGTGGGCGATGGTGACCCGCGAGGACGTCAGCGAGTATATCGCGCACATGAAGTCGCTGACCTACTCGTCGTCCACCGTGGCGCGCAAGCTGGCGGCGCTGAAGTCGTTCTTTCACTTTATGACCGTCGAGCGGTTGATCGCCGAGAACCCGGCGGCGATGCTCGACTCGCCCAAGACGCGCAAGTACCTGCCGAAGGCGCTCTCGACGGAGGACGTGGACCGGCTGCTGGCGGAGCCGGCCAAGGACAACAGCCCCAAGGGCCAGCGCGACCGCGCCATTATGGAGGCGCTGTACGCCACCGGCATGCGCGTGACCGAGCTGATCAGCCTCAATGTGGATGATGTGACCCTGACCGAGGGGACGATCCGCTGCATGGGCAAGGGCGCGAAGGAGCGCATCGTGCCGCTTTACCCGCGCGCCATCGAAGCGCTGCTGAACTATGTGCAGGGCGGGCGCCTGCAGTTGCTGAAGTCTCCGACGCCGGAACCGGCGCTGTTCCTGAACCAGCGCGGCGAGCGGCTGACGCGGCAGGGCCTCTGGCTGATTATCAAAGAGTACGCCAAGCGCGTCGGCATTACCTTCGAGGTGACGCCGCACACCCTGCGCCACTCGTTCGCGACCCACATGCTGAGCGGCGGCGCCGATCTGCGCAACGTGCAGGCGCTGCTGGGGCACGCCAACGTCGGGACAACCCAGGTCTACACGCACGTGTCGAACGAGCGGCTGCGCGAGGTGTATAACACCGCGCATCCGCGCGCGAAGTAGTCTGTCGCGGGACAGCCTGCCCGCGAACCGCACCTATCTCCGTTTCTGCAGATTCGGCGCTGTTCGCGGGTCGTTCTATTCGGTGCTTCTGAAATAGCGAGATAGTCATGGACACCACGGCTTCAGCCGAGTATATCCGCAACTGCACCGCGCAGCGCCCCCGGATCGCCGTCGTCACCGGCTCCGGGCTTGACGCGCTGGCCAGCATGCTGAACCACGCCGAGGTGATCCGGTTCGGGGAGATCCCGAGCTTCCCGCAGGCGACAGTCGAGGGACACAAAGGCGAGTTCTGCTTTGGGACGCTGGCCGGCAAGCCGATCGTCGTCGCGCGCGGGCGGGTACATTACTACGAGGGCTACTCCCCGAAACAGGTGACGCATTACGTGCGCGTGCTGAAACTGCTCGGCGTCGAGACGCTGATCCTGACCAATGCGGCGGGCGGTCTGAACATGAACTACCGCGCCGGCGACATCATGCTGATCAGCGACCACCTCAACTTCGTCGGCATGGCGGGTCACAACCCGCTGTTTGGCCCCAACGATGCGTCTTATGGGCCGCGCTTCCCTTCGATGAACCCGGCGTACGATCCGGCCCTGCGCGCAATGGCGAAGTCGGTTGCGGCGGCGCAGGGGCTGACCCTGCGCGAAGGCATATACGCGGCCGTGGCCGGGCCGTCGTTCGAGACGGCGGCCGAGTTGCGCATGCTGGCGCAACTCGGCGGCGACGCGGTCGGCATGTCCACCGCCAACGAGACGGTGGTGGCGGTTCACGCAGGGCTGAAGGTGCTCGGCCTGTCGCTGATCAGCAACATGGCGACCGGCGAGCCGGCCGGCGAGCGCTTCACCGCCGAGGAACTGCACCACGAGGTGCTCGACGCCGGCACGCAGGCCGCGCCGCGCATGATCGCGCTGATCAAAGGCGTGATCGAGCGGCTGTGAGTTTGAGCGCACTCAGGTTGAACCCTGTATCGGTCTCGTCCGACAAAAGCGAATGGGTATAGAGTAATGCCTCAGCTAACTATCAAGTCGCTCATACACCAAGCCAAGCGCTTCTCTGAACTTGAATCCAAGCATCTGGAACGATCGCTATTTGGTGTGACAGATGGGAAGGCGGTCGGCACATACCTGGAGCACAAGTTTCGCAGTTTCTTGAAGGCCCAATATAACTTTCGAGAGGGCAATACAGCAAACGGTGTGGACTTCCCAGGTCTTTCGGTTGACATGAAGGTCACGAGCATTCGGCAACCGCAATCTTCGTGCCCCTTCCGTTCGGCGCGTGAGAAAATATACGGGCTTGACTACGCGCTACTTGTATTTGTCTATGACAAACACGACTATACTAAGCAACGTGCCTCACAGTTGAATATCGCTCAGGCGATCTTCGTGAACGCGGAGAGAACCGGAGACTACCAGACTACGCGCGGCATTCTGCAACTCCTGCACAACGACGGCAATCGAGACGATCTGATCGCGTTTTTCGATGAGCGCCATCTTCCCATCGATGACATTCAAGCTGAAGTGCTGGCAGCGGAGATATTGCAGAACCCGCCCGTGCAGGGTTTTCTGACCATTTCAAATGCTTTGCAATGGAGGCTGCAGTACGGTCGAGCACTTGAAATGGCAGGGCGCGAAGACGGAGTTGTTTCCATCTATCGGGCGCCAGCATGAGGACGATAGCTCGAAAAGCCAAGATCGAATACGGCGATTTCCAGACTCCTCCGGAACTTGCATCCGCTATTTGTCGGAAGCTGGTTACTCTCGGTATTTCACCGCAAACCATTGTGGAACCCACGTGCGGCGTGGGTGCATTTGTAGAGGCGTCCGCGCGCTCATTCCCATCAGCGTGTCGCATTTTGGGTTTTGACGTAAACGAAGACTATTTGCGTTCGCTTTCCCACAGACTCCAATACCTGCCGTACTCCGATAGAATTTTGATCCAACGGGCAAACTTCTTCGAATTCGATTGGCAGGACTTGTTGCAGCAAGCCAATGACCCCATCCTGGTGATCGGTAACTTCCCCTGGGTCACTAACGCACAGGTCGGTGCACTGGGCGGCGCCAACCTGCCTCCGAAGGACAACTTCGTCGGAGCCTCCGGTCTCGAAGCGATGACGGGCGCCAGTAACTTCGATATCTCGGAATGGATGCTTGTGAAAATGGCGACATGGTTAGCGTCGCATAACGGTTGCTTGGCCATGCTCTGTAAAACGGCCGTTGCGCGAAAAACCATGAAGCATCTGCATACCATGCGCATTGGTTGGTCGCGGGCAGCGATCTTCGGTATTGATGCCAAGCGGAGTTTCGGCGTATCGGTTGACGCTTGTCTTCTTTTTGCAGAATTTGACCCGGATCGTTTACTCGATGATTACCAAGTCTATGACTCACTAGAAGCCGAGCGATCAAGTTGGGTAGGACATCGCAATGGCGTAACGGTGCGAGACCTGAATGTTTTTGAGCACCACAAACAATTGCGCGGGAAGAACCCTCTCCCGTGGCGGTCTGGCATCAAGCACGATTGCGCCAGTGTCCTGGAACTGCGCGAGAGCAACGGGTTGCTAGTGAATGGATTGGGCGAAATCCTTGACATTGAGCCGCTCCTGCTCTACCCCCTCCAGAAAGGGGCTGATCTAGCCAATAACCGTGCTTTAGCGAGCAAACGCTTCTTGCTTATGCCTCAGCAGGACGTAGGCGAGGACACGCACCGTATTCAGCAAATAGCTCCCAAAACATGGAAATATCTTGAAGCGCACTCGTCCTATTTCGACAACCGCAAGAGCCGCGTCTATAAGCCGGGTATTCGTTTCTCCATATTTGGTGTAGGACCGTACGCGTTTGCGCCTTACAAAGTTGCCATTTGTAGTCTATACAAGAAGTTGGAATTTCGACTAGTAGAGCCTATGCATGGCAAACCGGTCGTCTTTGACGACACAGTGTATTATCTGAGTTTTGCGTCAAGAACTGAAGCCGAGCAGGCGATCTTCTTACTAAGCTCGACAATTGCACAGGAGTTTCTATCTAGCTTGATCTTCTGGGATGACAAGCGTCCTATCAAGACCAAGATTCTCAACTGTTTGGATTTGGCAAAGGTTGAAGCCGCGCTGGCTCTCGCCTGATCATAGTGGAACGCAGCATGATCATCCAAACCGGACAGCAATTTTTCATTGAACAAAGGGTGGGCGCCTCCAAGGCTGGATTCATGCCCGCCGTCTTCGTCAAACTCAACCTCCAAGCCCCGCGCACCGTCGCCGTGCTGAACGCGCCGTCGCGCGCGGCGAAACGATGTGCCCGCTAATCGCGTTGCGCCTCAACGTATGGAAATAGCCCGCTCGCTGGCCTATTTCGTTGCCGCCGGGCTGTGCGAGATCGGCGGCGGCTACCTGATCTGGCTCTGGCTGCGCGAGGGGCGCAGCGTGTGGCACGGCGTATTGGGGGCGCTGGTGCTGGTCGTGTACGGCATCGTGCCGACGTTCCAACCGGCGCATTTCAGCCGCGTCTATGCCGCGTATGGCGGCATCTTCGTCGTGCTGTCGATCCTGTGGGGTTGGGCGATCGACAAGCAGGCGCCCGACCGGTTCGACCTGCTCGGCTCACTGGTGGCGCTGGTTGGCGTTGCGATCATCATGTACGCGCCGCGCAGCACATAGCGCACCGGTCTATCCTGCTCTACCGCGCTTCTTGGTCATTGCGGTAAACCTCTCTTTGGCAACCGGTTGCCATGCCCGCGCGCCTACGCAGCCGCAGAAAACTCCGCTACAATAGTCGCCATGTACCCGACCATCCTCGTGCCGTTGGACGGCTCCGAGCTTGCCGAAACGATCCTGCCGGTTGCGCGCGATCTGGCGCGGCGTAGTCACGCGCCGCTCTTGTTGCTGCGCATCGCCGCGCGCGGCGCGAACACCGAGGCGGCAGCCTACCTGCACAAGCAAGCGTCCGCGTTGCAGGCCGCCGGCTGCGAGGCGGCGACCGTCGTGCGCAGCGGCCCCGTGGCCGAGACGATCCTGGCCCATGCGGACGAGGTGCGCGCCGATCTGATCGCCATGTCCACCCACGGGCGCGGTGGACTGTCGCGCGTAGTGATGGGCAGCGTCGCCGACCGGGTGGTGCGCGGCGGGCGCATGCCGGTGGTGCTGGTACGCGCCGGCACGGAGCCGCGCGGCCAGTTCGCGCTGCGCCGCATCCTGGCGCCGGTGGATGGCACGCCGCTGGCCGAGCAGTCGCTGGTGCACGCGCAGCGGCTGGCCGGCGCATTCGATGCCGAGGTGCTGCTGCTATCGATCTGGGATGGCATGGGCTACCAGTTGGGCAGCTTCCCTGCGAACGAGCTGGAAATGAAGAAGCAGGAAGAGCACGCCATCGCGAAATACTACATCATCGAGACGACGCATCGCCTGCAGAAACAGGGCGTGCGGGTGCACTGGAAGCTACTCTCCGGCCACGTCAGCCAGTGCATCGTCGAGACGGCGCGCGCGAACGGCTCCGACCTGATCGTAATGGCGACACACGGGCTGACCGGCATCAGCCGGATGGTGGAGGGGAGCATCGCCGATGAGGTGCTGCGCACTTCGCCGGTGCCGCTGCTGCTGGTGCGCGGCATCGCGCCGCAATAGGCTCTTGGATTGATTGGCCCTCTTGCGGGTTGTCGCGCTGCGCCGGTTCGTGAACATGAGCACAATCCCGCCTTCCCTGTGACACAGTTCACACACTGATTAGGCGGGCTAACCGCGATCACGCGCGATTTAAGATTCATGCACCACTTTGTGCCAAAACCCTTGACAAAGAGGCGGGACTCATGTATATTGCGTTTGTGAGTGTAGGTTTGCAGTATCAGTGCGTGGCGAGGCCGTTCTGAACCGTCTGGCGAGCAGGTAGCCGGCGGTTTTTTTGTTTCATTTTTCACAACCAGCCCATTCTCTGCTCCGGCATCACCGCCGGCGATTGATCTTTGCAAGAAAGGAGGGGGTTGATATGACCGCAGAGAGGTCCCTGACCGGAACCGTAAAGTGGTTCAGCCCTGCAAAGGGCTACGGTTTTATTTCTCCAGATCCGGAGGCTGATGGCGCCACCCGCAAGGATGTCTTCGTGCATTTTTCGGGTATCCTCGGCGACGGCTACCGCAACCTGGAAGAAAACCAGCGTGTCCAGTTTGTCATCGAAGACACGCCGAAGGGCCCGCAGGCCGTGCAAGTGACGCGAGTCTGAGCACGAGTCGGCAGACAGCACACCCGCTCCGATATCCATCGGGGCGGTTTTTTGTTCGCGCGCGGTTTGCAGATTCGCCCGCGCGCGGTTAAGATACGCGCATGCCCCGTCTCCCACCATCTGCCGCCGGCGCCGCCGCGGCCCCGAAGCGCGCGCCACGCAAAGCGGCCAAAGCGCCGCCCGCGCCGGTGACTGCGCTCGATTTCGCCCACCGCGCGCTCGATGCCGTCCAGGACAAGAAGGCCGTGCAGATCAGCCTGCTCGACGTGCAGGCAGTTTCGATGTTCACCGACTACTTCCTGCTGTGCAACGGCGAGAGCGACCGGCAGATCACGGCGATCGTGGATGCGGTTGACGACTCGTTGAGCAAGCTCGGGCGCAGGCGGCTGGGACTGGAGGGCACGCCCGAATCGGGCTGGGTGCTGCTGGACTTTGGCGACCTGATGATTCATGTCTTTACGCCGGAGCGCCGCACCTACTATAAGCTGGACGAGCTCTGGAAAGACGCGCAGACGGTGGTGAAGATCCAGTAGCCGCCGGACGTTCCTACAAACGAAAAACCCGCGCGGGGCATGGTGCCCTGCGCGGGTTTTGTATTTGCATAGCGGCGGCGCTCCAGAGCATTTTGCATTAACATCGGGCACGCCATGCAGTTCGCCGTGTAGGGGCAGGTCTTTGACCTGCCCGTCGGACAGGCCAAAGGCCTGTCCCTACATGCGGTGTGCAGCCCTATGCGGCACTCTATCGGACTTTTCCGCAAACCGCTCTAGAACATCACATCCTCGCCGCCGCGCGCGTACTCCATCAGTTCCGCGTCGCTGAACCAGTGCTTGATCTCGTATGCGGCTTCTTCGGCATTGCCGGAAGCGTGAATCATGTTGTGGATGCTGTGGCGCAGCGCGTTGGCGATCGTCGACGACGCGGTCGAGAAGTCGCCGCGGATCGTGCCCGGCGCCGCCTCGACCGGCAGCGTGTGGCCGACGAGCTTGCGCACGACTTTGATCGCGTGGCCGCCTTCCAGCGCCACGGCGACGATGGGGCCGGACGCGAGGTAGTCGATGTTCCAGTTCTTGACCAGCTCGCCAATCGCCATCGCGTCGGCGCTGCCGACTTCCTTGACCGGGTCTTTGCCCAGCGCCTTGTAGTTGTCCAGCGATTTCTCGCCCATGCCGCGAATCCAGTCCGGCGTGTTCGGGTAGTGCCGCGCGATGAACTCGCGCGGTGGGCGCACGATCTTCAGCGCGATGATCTTCAGACCGGCGTTCTCGAAGCGCGCCAGGATTTGACCGATGAGACCGCGCTGGACCGAATCGGGTTTCAACAGGACGAGCGTGCGCTCGTAATAGCTCTGGGTGGCCATGGGGCATGTACTCCGTGTTTGAGAATGAATGGACACGCGAAACAGGCAGGCGTTGTCGGCCTGCCTGTGCGGTCACGCTATTATAAACTGAAACGGGCGATCAGACCATCAGACGGTACTGCGCGATCGCCTCGGCCAGCCGCCCGGCGCGGGTGAGCGCGTCGGCCAGTTGCACGCGCGCGGCGCGCGCCTGCGGGTCGGCGGCGATGATCGCCTGCAGGTCGCCGATCACGTCGGGCAGCAGGGCGGACTGCGCATCGATCAGGAAGCGGTACTGCGCCAGGCACTCGCCCAGATCGAGATCGCGCAGTGAGCGCGCCAGATCGAGCCGCGCCTGGTGCTCGGCTGCGCCGGTCGGCGCCGCCTGCGTTTCGACAGATGGCGGAGCCGACGAGTCTGCGAGATAGACGGTGGCTTCGCGCGGCGCAGGCGGCTGAACCGGCTCCGCCTCCGCCACGGTGATCGGCGCGGGCGCAGCCGGTGTTTCGGCGAGCGCCGGCTCGTCCATGATCTCTTCGTCTACGATCGGCAGCGCAGGCGCGGCGGCGCCGGCCTGCGAATCGGCGCCGGCCTGCAGCGTCTCTTCCTCGACGATCGGCTCGTCGGGCTGCGCCGACGCGGGGATCGGTGCGCTGGACTGCGCATCGCCGACCCAACTCGGGGTCGCCGGCGCGATGCTGCGGCGCAGATCGGCCAGAACCGCCGCGGCATGCGGGTTCTTCAGGGCCAGCACGGCGAGGTCCCGGATCGCGTCCTCCACCAGTTCCTGCGGCGCGCCGGTCAGCCGCGCGTACTGGTCCGCCGCCTCGTCCACATCGATGAACTTCAGCGCGCGCGCCAGATCGAGCCAGGCGCGATACTCGGCCGCGCCGCGCGGCAGCGGCTGCGATTCGACCGAAGGCGGCGCGGAGGAGTCATCCAGGTAGAAGCTGGCTTCGCGCGGCTGGCGCGCAACCGGCGCGGCTTGCGGCACCATCGTTTCATCGACGACCGGCGCGCCGGGATACTCCGGCTCAGCCGCCGCGCTCGACTCCACCGCTTCGATGGCCTCTTCGCTAACGATCGGCTCGGCGGGCTCGTGCGCGGTACCTGCGGCCGAGACCATCTGCGCCATCTCATCCGGTTCGGCGGCATACGCATTCGCGCCGGCAGCCACATCGACCGAGACCGCGTGCGGTGCTTCGGCAGTAACCGCTGCTGCGCTGATGGCCGGTTCAGACGCGATCGCTTCCGATGTTTCGACCGGCTCAACGGGCGCGACAATGCCCGCAACCTCGTCGCCAGCCGCCAACTCGGCGGGCGCTTCGGGGGCAAGGGCGCGCGGCGCCGCCGGAGCGTCACGCAACTGCGCGAGCACGCTATCGACGCGCGGGTTCTCGGCGGCCGTGGCGGCCAGCAGACGCAGATCGTCGCGGGCCTGCTGCCGGATCGCCGGCGATGCCGCAGCCAGTTGAGCGTACTGGTCGAGCGCCTCGTCCACATCGAGATCGACCAGCATGCGCGCCAGATCGAGGCGCGCCTGATGCTCGGCCTCGCCGCTCGGCATCGGCTGCGATTCAATCGAGGCCGGGCCGGAGGCATCGTCCAGGTAAGTGGATGGTTCGCGCGGCGCGAGCGGTTCGACCGGCGCGGGCGACTTCTCGGCGCGCAGGGCGCGCAGCCACTCCGGCACCTCGGGTTCCGGCGCGAGCGGCTCGACCGGCACGGGGAGCGCAGGCGGCGGGTGCGGCGGTTCCACTGGCGCCGGTGGTTGCTGCTCTGCGGCGCGCATCTGCAACGCCTTGAGCCAATCGGGCGGCTCGGGCAGTTCATCTGCCGCAGGCGGTTCAGCCGGCGCGGCTGGCGCGGGAGTCGCAGCGTCTGTGCTCCGCATCCAGTCCGGTAGTTCTGCCGCAGGCGGTTCAGTCGGCGCGGCTGGCACGGGAGTCGCAGCATCTGCGCTCCGCATCCAGTCCGGTAGTTCTGCCGCAGGCAGTTCAGCCGGCGCGGCTGGCGCGGGAGTCGCAGCGTCTGCGCTCCGCATCCAGTCCGGTAGTTCTGCCGCAGGCGGTTCAGCCGGCGCGGCTGGCGCGGGAGTCGCCTCCGCAGATTCCGGAGCAGCAGTCACTTCGTCGGCAGACGGCTCGCGCAGCGCCTTGAGCCAGTCCGGTTCGTCCGTGGTGGCAAGCGAAGCGGTGTCCGGCCTGATCTCGGTCACGGGCGCCACATCGACCGCCGACTGCGTGCGCAAGGCGCGCATCCAATCAGGCTCGGTTGCATCGTCCGCCGCGACGGGTGAGGACGGCGGCGGCTCAGGCGCCAGCACGCCGGCGTGGCTGCGCAGTGCTCGCAGCCAGTCGGGCAGATCGGCGCCGGAATCCTGCGGCAAACCCATAACCGTGGGCGTGGCCGGCTCGGATGCCGACGACGGCTTCGGCTTATCGGACGGCGCCGCCACCAGTGGACCGCTGGCCGGTTCGTCGAGCGTGATTTCGCGCGACGGCAGCAGCGGGGTTTCGAGCAGCCTCTGCGCCAACCGGTTCGCGGGGTCGACCGCCTGCGCGCGCTCGAACAGCGGCGCGGCTTCTTCCGGGCGATCGGCATCCTGGACGATGCTGCCGAGAATCAGGTTGGCTTTCAGCGCGTTAGGCAGCGCCGTGAGCACGGCCCGGCATTGCTCGGCGGCGGCGCGCCGATGGCCGGCGTGATGGAGCGCCTCGGCCAGCGCAATCTGCACATCGAAGCGATCGTGTCCGGCGCCGTTGCCGGACGCCGAGCGCAGGACCGCGCGGAACTCGTCGGCGGCGCGATCATACTGCTCGCCGCGCATATAGATATAGCCGAGCGTCGTGCGCGTCAGGTGCAGGCGGCCGTGCGCGTCGGGCGCGCCCACCTTCGCATGCAGCCCGCGCAGCTCGTCGCGGACCGGGCCGTGATTCGGCTCCAGCTCCAGCGCGCGGTTCCACTGCCAGTCGGCTTCTTCGTACGCGCTGATACCCTCGGCCACGACGCCGAGCCCGACACGCGCCACGAAGTTCTGCGGATCGACGCCGAGCACGCGGCGGAACATATCGGCGGCATCGTCCGGGCGATCCGATTCGAGGCACGCCTGCCCCAGCAGCCGGTAAAAATCAACGCAGCGGGGCAGCGTGCGCAACGCATGCTGGCAGTACATGATGGCCCGGTCGTAGTGCTCGCCGGCGACCAACGACTCGACGCGCTCAAGATAGACCTGCAACGTCAAACTTGCCATTGCGGCTAGTTTAACGAACATTCGGCGGGTGGTCAAGTGCGTTTTTGGAGGCTATAATGGAATCGTGGCCTTCCGGTTGCCGTTCCAACAGCAGGTCAGCGATCTGGCGCGCGCGCGCGAGATCGTGGACGTCGTCATGCGCCACGGGCTGGGCGTGCTGGCCCAGCAGTGGGAGCTGACGCGCTTCCTGCCGCGCGGGCGCCGTTCCGTCGATGCGCCGGCCGACAGCCTCGAAAACCGGCTGACCACCGCCCAGCGCGCGCGGCTGGCGATCGAGGAACTGGGGCCCACCTTCATCAAGCTCGGCCAGCTGGCATCGACGCGCGCCGACATTTTCCCCGCGGAGTTTGTAGCGGAGTTCGAGAAGCTGCTCGACGCGGCGCCGCCGGTGCCGTTCGAGCAGGTGCGCGCCGTGCTGCAGGCCGAACTGGGCGAGCCGATCGACGCGCTCTTCGCGTCGTTCGAGGCAAACCCGCTGGCCTCGGCATCGATCGGTCAGGTGCATCGCGCCGTGCTGCACAGCGGCGAGCACGTCGTCGTCAAGGTGCAGCGCCCCGGCATCGAGCGGGTTATCAACGCCGATCTCGACCTGCTGCTCGGGCAGGCGCGCTTTGTGGAGAGCCGCTCGGAGCGCGTGCGCCGGCTGAACCTCGTCAAGCTCGTCGAAGAGTTCGCCTATGCGCTGCGGCTCGAGCTCGACTATACGAGCGAGGCGCGCAACGGCGACCGCTTCCGCAAGCACTTCGCCGACGACTCGCGCCTGCTGATCCCGAAAGTGTACTGGCATCTGACCACGCGCCGCGTGCTCGTCAGCGAAGAACTGCACGGCATCAAGATCAACGACGTCGAGCGGCTGGCGGCGGAAGGCTACGACCTGCCGGCCATCGCGCAGATGGGCACGCAGATCTACATGCAGCAAATCTTCGGCGACGGCTTCTTCCACGCCGATCCACACCCGGCCAATATCTTCGTCGTCGGCGGGCAGATCGCGCAGATCGACTTCGGCACGGTCGGCTACCTGACCGATGCGCTGAAAGACCAACTGGTGGACCTGCTGGTATCGCTGGTGCGCAACGACGCGGACGGCATTGCGCTGGCGATGATCCGGCTGGGCGGCGACGCGGAGGTGAACGAGGCCGAGCTGCGCCGCGACGTGCAGCGCTTTATGATGCGCTTCTACGGGCTGTCGCTCAAGGACGTGCGCATCGGGGACTTTCTCGGCGAGGTCTTTCGCATCGCGAACCGGCACCACATCATCCTGCCGGCGGATTTCGCGCTGCTGGGCCGCACGTTCATCATCCTGGAAGGGGTGGCCCGGCAACTCGACCCACACATCGTGCTGGTCGAGGTGGCGCAGCCATTCGCCACCCAACTGGTGCGCGAGCGGCTGTCGCCGGAGAAGATCGGCGCCAACGTGTTTCGCTCGCTGCGCGAGACGAACGCGCTGGCGCAGGCGCTGCCGCGCCGCATCGACAACTTTCTGGCGCGCGTCGACACCGACAAATTGCACCTGAACCTGCGGCTGACCGACGCGGAGCGCATGGGCGATCGGCTGGATACGGCGGCCAGCCGGCTGGCGCTGAGCATCGTGGTCGGCGCGTCGATCGTCGGCTCGGCGGTGCTGATCGCCAGCGGGCATACGTTTACGCTGCCGCTGATCGGCTCCGACGCACCGATCGCGGAGCTATCGTTCTTTATTTCGCTGGTGCTGGGACTGCGGCTGCTATGGGGGCTGCTGCGGGCCAAGAGCCTGTAACGGCGGGGTAGGGCGCAGCAGCGGCGGATGATTTCGTGACGATCAGCGCGCCTGCGCCGATGCTTCGCCCCTACTGCGACGCGGGCGGGATCAGTTGGCTGGCGTCGGGGTTGCCTTCCCAGCCGACCCAGTACTCGCCGCCTTCCCAGACTTCCTTCTTCCACACCGGCAGAATCTGCTTGAGCCGATCGATGGCGTAGCGGCACGCCTCGAACGCCTCGGCGCGGTGCGCCGACGACACCGCGATCACCACGCTGGCCTCGCCAATTTCCAAGCGCCCGGTACGGTGCGCCATCGCGATGCGCTGGATGCTCCAGCGCGCGCGCACTTCGGCGGCGATGACCTCCATCTGCTTGACGGCCATTTCCGGGTACGCTTCGTATTCCAGGTACAGGACGCGCTTGCCCTGCGAGTTGTCGCGCACGACGCCGCTGAACGTGCAGATGCCGCCTGCGCCCGGATCGGCCACGGCGCGCGCGACCGCCTGCTCATCGATCGGCCGGTCAACCACCGCGAACATGCGCGCCTCCGCTCACTGGCGGGATGAACGCGATCTCGTCGCCGGCCCGCACCGGCGCGTCGAGCGGCGCGTAGTCCTGATTCAGCGCGGCCAGGACGCTGTCGGACAGGTGACCGAGCTGCGGCACCTGCGCCTTGAGCGCGTGCCACACGTCGCCGACACGGGCGCCATCGGACACTTCCACGAACACCTCGCGCCGGCCGGCCAACTGCCGGTGGACCGCAAACAGTTTGACGTTGATTTTCATCGCATCACAATTGAACGAAATAGGCGTCGCACGCCTGGTCGATCAGGTCTTTCGTCATCATCGGCGCGATGCCCTCGTAGTTGGCAATGTCGATGATCTGGTCGAGAATGTCGCGCGGGTGTACCGCTTTCAACGCGCGGCTTTTCTTGATATACCACTCCTGCAGCAGGTAGATGAACACCTGCTGGTCGAACGGCACGTTGCGCGCGACCGCCATGCGCTGGAAGATCTGGTAGAACTCCGCGTCGGTCGGGTCGCCGACATAGATCTTGTGGCGGATGCGGCGCAGGAACGCCTCGTCCATCAGCGACTTCGGATCGAGGTTGGTCGAGAAGACGATCAACTGGTCGAACGGCACTTCGATCTTCTTGCCCGTGTGCAGCGTCAGAAAGTCGATGCGTGTTTCGAGCGGCACGATCCAGCGGTTCAGCAGGTCCTGCGGGCGCGTCGCCTGGCGGCCAAAGTCGTCGATCAGAAACAGGCCGTTGCTGGCGCGCATCTGGAACGGCGCTTCGTAGAATTTGGAGCTCGGGTCATAGATCAGATCCAGATTGTCGAGCGTCAACTCGCCGCCGACGATGACCACCGGTCGCCGGCACAGCACCCAGCGCTCGTCGATGCGGCTTTCGCCGGTCGCCTGCGCATACTCCGGCGAATCGAGCGCGACCGCCTCGTGGTTCAGCCGGTCATAGACGCGGATAACCTGCCCGTCCACATCGACCGCGTACGGGATGAACACGAGACCTTTGAGCATGTGCCCGATTGCCTGCGCGATCGTCGTCTTGCCGTTGCCGGGCGGGCCGTAGAGGAAGATTGACTTGCCGGAGTTGACCGCCGGGCCGATCTTGCGCACCGTGCTGGCATTCAGCACCATGTTCCCCAGCGCGGCGCGCACATCGTCGGGGCGAATGATCTGCCCGCTGGTGCTCTGCAGGCGCACGCGCTCGGCCCAGGCGTTGAGCGGCACCGGCGCCGGGCCGACATACTGCGTGCGGCCCATCGCCTCGCGCACGCGCTCGACGCCCTTGGCGGCCAGTGCGTACTGGTAACCGCGCTCGCCGACGCCGCGCGTGCCGACGACGCTCACCATCTCCTCGCGCTTGAGGAAGTCGAGCGTTGGCTGCACCACGCCGGTGAACGGCAGTTTGATCTCGCGGCAGATGTCGTTCCCGCTGATCTGCCCGCCGACGTACACGGATTTCAACACGAGATCGGTGATCTGATTGTCGCTCAGGCCGGTCTGGGCGATGCTTTGCGGCTCCGGCAAGGGCGACTGCCGCGCGCCGGACAGCGTGCCGGTGCGGCCGAGCAGTCCGGTGCCGCCGGGGCGCGCCGGCGCGGCCGAGCGGGTTTTGTCAGTGGTCATAGGGGTGTCAGGCTCGAAGTGGGGGTGCGTCTATTTGAGATGCTCCAGCAACGCCAGGTAGCCAACGGCCGACTCGCGCAACTGGGCGATTGCGACGCGGTCATGGGTGGTATGCGCGAAGCTCTCTTCGCCGGGCCCAAAACCGACGGTCGGAATGCCGGCCGCCATGAGGTGCCCGCCATCCGTTGCGAACGACCAGGCGGCCAGTTCGACCTCGCGTTCCAGCGCCCCGGTCAGAATCTGCCGCGCGCGCTCCAGCAGCGGAGCGTCGTCGGGCAGGTGGTAGCCGGGGTGCATAATCAGGTGCAGCTCGTCGTGGCCCATGTACGTCGTCAGGCGCGTCTGCTGGATCTCGACGGCGCCAGTCACGCCCGAATCCGAGCAGTCGTCCAGCACCTTCTGCATCTTGGCGACGACCTGCGCCGGCGTCTCGCTCGGGATGTTGCGCCAGTCCAGCGTCAGCCGGATTTCGCCGGGCGTGA
Organism: Chloroflexota bacterium; assembly: GCA_016235055.1. Taxonomy (NCBI): domain Bacteria; kingdom Bacillati; phylum Chloroflexota; species Chloroflexota bacterium. The sequence continues at coordinate 97,714 of JACRMK010000016.1, forward strand.
CATTGGGGCTGGTCTGATCGGTTGTCACCAGCGTCGGCGCGACGGTGGAGTGCCCGAGCACCGCGTCGGAGACCATGCGCAGCTCGCGCAGCTTGCCCAGGAAGCGCGCCATGGCGAAGTGCGGGTTGGCGCCGCGCGCGGGGATGGAGGCATGTACCGAGCGTCCGCGAAACGTGACGATCAGCTCCATGCGGCCGCGATGACCGGAGCGCAGTTCGTTGCGGCTGGCCTGGCCGAGCACGGCGCAATCACTCTTGATGTGCTTGACGAGGTGCGCGGTGCCCCAGCCGCCGCGCTCTTCGAGCACGGTGGCGGTCGTGTAGAGCGAGCGCGGCAGCGGGCGCCCGGCCTTGCGCGCCATGGCCGGCGCGTAGACCTGCACCGCCAGCGCGCCCTTGCCGTCGCAGGCGGCGCGGCCCCAGATGAAGCCGTCGGCCAGCGCTGCGCTGTACGGCGGGTGCGGCCACTGCGCCGCGTCGCCGACATCGACATGGTCCATGTGGCTGTTCAGCATCAGCGAGCGGTCGCCTTCCGTTCCCTTCATCAGGCCGACGACGTTGCCGACGTGGTCGCGCCACACCTGATCGTAGCCTAGCCGTTCCATCTCCGCCAGCACCAGATCGGCGATCGATTGCTCCTGTCCGGGTAGGCTCGGCGTCTGGATGAGTTTCTGCGCGAACTGAATAATATCGTTTTGGAAGGCATCGACGATGCGGGTCAAATCGGGACGCATAACAACCTCGGTTGGATAACAGTCTTACTAAGCCATTATAGCACCAAGCGGCGGCGGCGCACGCGCAGCGCCCGCCTCTGCTATAATCCCAGGCAAGCCCATTACCCAGGAGGAGCTATGCACATCGACACCGGTCTCGGCGTTGGATCGCTCGGCGACATCGCTGCACAGGCCCGGCAGGCCGAGCAGATCGGCTACGACGCGCTCTGGTCGAGCGAGACGCAGCACGACGCCTTTCTGCCGCTGACGCTCGCGGCGTCGGCCACGAGCCGTATTGCGCTGGGCACCGCCGTCGCCATCGCGTTTGCGCGCAGCCCGATGAACCTCGCCTACATCGGCTGGGACCTGCAGCAGATGAGCGGCGGGCGCTTCATCATGGGCCTCGGCACGCAGATCAAGCCGCACATCGAGCGCCGCTTCGGCATGGTCTGGGATCATCCGACGCCGCGCCTGCGCGAGTATATCCTGGCCATGCGCCACGTCTGGAACTGCTGGCAGACCGGCGAGAAGCTCAACTTCCGCGGCGAGTTCTTCAAGCTGACGCTCATGTCGCCGTTCTTCAATCCGGGGCCGATCGCGCACCCGCACATCCCGATCTACATTGCGGGCGTCAACGACCACCTGTGCCGACTGGCGGGCGAGTTGTGCGAAGGGTTCCACGTCCACCCGTTCCACACGCCGAAGTACATCGCGGAGTTCATCCTGCCACACATTGAGACGGGATTGCAGACATCGGGCCGCGCGCGGAGCGACATCGCGCTGTCGAGCGCCGTGTTCGTGATCGCGGGGGACAGCGCAGACGAGCGCGCCATGGTGCGCGAAATGGTGCGCCAGCAGATCTCGTTCTACGCCAGTACGCCGTCATACCACCCGGTGTTCGCGCTGCACGGCTGGCAGGCGCAGGCGAACGAACTGTCGGCGCTCGCGGCGCGCGGCAAGTGGGACGAGATGCCGAAGCTAGTAACGGACGCGATGCTGGCCGAGTTCGCGGAGGAAGCCACACACGCCGAGTTGCCGGCCAAGCTGAAGAAACGCTACGCGGGGCTGCTGGAGCGTATCACTTACTACCTGCCGGGCGGCACGGAGGCGCAACAGCGCGAGACGGTGCGGCAGTTCCACGCCTGATCGGCGTGGCGGCAGAAACCGGGCGGGGGCTGTCAACCCGTCATTCCGGCGGAAGTTGGTGATGCGCCAGGGACGCACACTCGCGCATGGAAATGGGCGTGTCGTTGTAGGGACGGGTCTTTGACCCGTCCAGTTGGCCAGGTCAAAGACCTGGCCCTACGCGTGGAGTTGCCTATTTCCATGGGAGTTGGTGATGCGCCAGGGACGCACACTCGCGCATGGAAATGGGCGTGTCGTTGTAGGGACGGGTCTTTGACCCGTCCAGTTGGCCAGGTCAAAGACCTGGCCCTACGCCTGGAGTTGCCTATTTCCATGGGAGCCGGAATCCAGGCA
>JACRMK010000017.1 GCA_016235055.1 Chloroflexota bacterium
AATCTGCGATGTGATAGTGGTCTTCGCCCTCCCCCCGACCCCCTCCCTGCTTTGCTGGGAGGGGGTCGGGGGGAGGGGTCAGGGGATGAGGGGGCTTTAACTCTGGCGCAACCGACATCAGCAAATAATCACGTCGATACAGCATAAGGCTTATGCCGTTACAACGTGACCATGTCCCAGGAGCGCATCAGCAAGCCCCCCCCGCCAATCAGCGTCATCCTGAGCGCGGAGGCAGGAGCCACCACTTCCATGGTTCCGCGTGCGCGAAGGACCCTAAATCCGTGACGCCACAGCCATCGCTATTTTAGATGCGTTGCGCGCACGGCAGACATAAACCCACAGCTGTTGCCTTCGCACTGCTCAGGAACTTGTCTGCATTAGACCCCAAACTGTCTCAGATTGTCGCCCCGGCGAAAGCCGGCGCCCAAGGTTGGCGCTTCTGGATGCCGGCTCCCATGGAAATAGGCAACTCCAGGCGTAGGGCCAGGTCTTTGACCTGGCCAACCGGACGGGTCAAAGACCCGTCCCTACACCGACACGGCCATTTCCATGCGCGAGTGTGCGTCCCTGGCGCATCACCAACTTTCGCCGGCATGACGGGTTGGCCGTCGGGGTCGTAGTTTCTGTCGCAGCGCATACCGCATCCGGTATGGTCATTCCCAGTATGACAAGGTCATGCTGACCTTCTCAAGTCGAATCCGTTCTACAACAGCCTGGCTTATGCCGTGCGTTGCTGTGCGTCTAGCGCGGTCCAGAGCGCCCATGCGCTCTGCAACGTAACGATGATGCCAAACAACAGCCCCGCCAGCCGCAACGAATCCAGGCTGTCACTGCCGCGCGAGGCGAACAGCGGGGAGAGACAGAAGTAGGTGACGCTGATGCCGAAGATCAGCCCCAGCGAGCCGATCACGATGGAGAACAACATGTGCAGCCCCATGCGTGGCGTCGCCGGCTGCTCGGGCGCGTCGGCCGGCTTGTGCGCGACCTTTTTGCCGGGCGCCCTCGGCCCGACCTCACGCTGCCCGTTCGGGTCGCCCAGGTCGGCGGCGCGCCGGAAGCTGCGCAGCGCGGCAGCGTCGTTGCCGTGCGACCGCAGCAGCGCGCCCAGCGTGTAGTGGTATGCGCCCACCTCCGGGTCGAGCTCGATCGCGCGAGCAATATCGGCCTGCGCGCGCTCCGTCTGCCCCTTCAACTGGTAGGCGGCGCACCGCTGGGCGAAATAGCTTGAATTGCGCGTGTCGAGCTGGATCGCGCGCGTCAGGTCTGCCTCGGCGCGATCGAGGCCCTGCTGCGCGAACGCGATCCGCCGCACCCCGAACTGGCGCAGCGCCGCCACGCCGCGCTGCGCGTACAGACGCGCATCCCACGGCTGGAGATCGATGGCGCGCGTGATGTCGTCCAGCGCGTGCGCGAAGTCGTCGGCAGACAGGTAGAATGCAGCGCGCCCGGCGTAGTAGATCGCCTGTGCCGGCGACAGCTCAATCGCCCGCGCGAAGTCCTCCAGCGCGTCATCCGGGCGCTGGCGACCCTGGTGACTCAGGGCGCGCTTGTAGTAGAGTTCCGAATCCTGTGGCTGCAATTCGAGGCCGCGCGTGAAGTCGGCAATCGCGAGGAGGAAGTCTCGCTGGTAGTGGTACATCGTCCCGCGAAACTTGTAGGCGCGCGACGTCGAAGCACGGGCTGTCGGCAACTGGCCGTCCAGCCGCAGCAACTCCTCACCGATCTGCAGGACATCCAGCCAGCGCGCGCGCGCCTCGGCGCTGGTTAGTTGCAGCACGAGGCTCGTCAGTTTGCGCTGTCGTTCGAGTTCGAACTGATCCTGAGCTTCATCCGATGTGTCCGGCTGCGGCGTTCCGCTGTCGGCTTGGCCCTGATCACCTGTGGAGAACGAGGGGCTGCCGTCGGTGTCGGCGGACGTTTCGGGTTGGGCCGATGACTCCGGCGCGGTCGTCGGGTTCGCGGCGACGGCGGATGGCGGTGGCACGACCGCCGAATGGTTGCTGGCCACGACGGCAGCCGACGCGGTCTCAAGCGCCAGTCGCGCGATGTCAGAGCGCAACTGTGCCAGTTGCTCCGCCGGCGTGGCCGGACTCTCCGACTGCGCCGATTCGCTGTCAGCCTGGTACGCTTCCACGGCGAGCGCGGCATCCAGATCGCCCGCGCAGGCAAAACGCCGCTGCGGGTCGCCGTCGGTTGCGCGCTCGATGATGCGCCGGTAACCGGGGAGCAGGCGGCCGTTGGCCTCGCCGGCTTCTGCACTCAACCCGCCCGGCGGAAACGCTGAGCCGGTCAGCATCTCAAATAGTATGACGCCGAGCGCATACACATCGGTGCGCGCATCAATCGGCTCGCCGGCCCGTTGTTCGGGGCTGAGCGTGGCCGGCCAATCTGCGGCATGGCCCGTGTAGGGCGGGCCATCCGGTGCGGCCAGGCCAAAGTCGGACACATAGGCGTCGCCGCGCTGGTCGAGGAGGATGTTGCCGGGCTTGGGGTCTCCGTGGACGACACCGCGCGCCAGGGCGTCGTCCAGTGCGGGCGCGATGCGTGCGAAGATCTGCGCCGCGTCGTCGGAAGACAGCGGCCCGCGCGCCAAACGGCGCGCCAGCGAACCGCCGCTCATCAGGCGCATGACGACATACGGCCGGCCGTCGTCTTCGCCGGTATCGTACACTGGCACAATCGCCGGGTGTTCGAGCGCCGCCCCGATCTCAGCCGCAGCCGCAAAACGCGCGCGCAGATCAGGTTGGTCGCCGGCGATGCGCGACAATACCTTGATGGCCACGTCGCGTTTGAAGCGCGGGTCGTAGCCATGCCAGACGCTTGCGAAACCGCTATGACTGAGCTCGCCTTTGATCTCGTAGCGGCCGATCCGGCCTGCGGTCATCGTTCCCCTTCAGTGCTGGCAGCGCGGTGCGAAAGCGAAACGGGCCGGAGTCATCCGGCCCGGTCATCCGATACCCTGGGTTGCGCCCGCACCGGGCCATTCGCTCACGTGGCTTGCGCCAGCCACTCTCTGAGTTGATCGGGCTGCGGCGCCGCCGCGGTCGAGCGTGCGGCCGCCAGATTCTCGGCTTTGACCGCCTCGCACAGTTCTTGCCGCAGAATCAGCACGTGCGCCGGGGCGTTCACCCCAAGCTTGACGCGCTCTCCGGAGATCTCGAGTACCGTAATGGTGATGTCGCCCTGGATCACGATGCTTTCCGACTGGCGGCGGGTCAGGACTAGCATGCGGCGCCTGCCGCACTGGCGCCGCGGATGGCATGCTGCGCCGAGTAGCCTGAATTGGCCAGCACCAGTTGCCGTGCCCGGCCGGTCGTGGCGTTCCAGGCAATCGGGCCAAGCAGGTTCGCGCTGATGCTGAACGGATCCGCATGCACCACCAGCACACAGAGCAGTTCCGGCCTGTCGCCGGGCGCCAACCCCAGCAACTGGCGGTCGCCCTCGCCGAGCACGATCTGATAATCCGGCACGACATAGCGCGGATGAACGACGTAAAACGAGATCGCCGGCTCGTCGAGACAGCGCAGCACACCGATCGGGGCCATGTCTGGTGCTGCGTCGAGTGTGAAGTGCTGCCAGGTCGGGCAGCCGATCATTCCCTCGGCGATCGTGAACATGATCAGTCCGGCTGGTGGGGACACCACCAGCGTGTCTAACACCGTCTCTGTTGACATATGCATCCTGTTGGCGTGCCTGGTTAGCGGAGAAAGTCAAGTAACGACATCGGCAGAATTCGGGCGTTGACCGAGAGTATGGTCTTGTACGTCGTGTCTTCGCGCGTCAGGTGGCTGATCGTCTCCGCCATGTCGGCGTCTTCCACGTGGTTGCGCGTCGTTTCAAAATCAATCTGCGTGGCGTTCACGCGATCGAGCACCGTCTGCAGGCGCGTCAGCCGCGCGCCGATCTGCGCGCGATCGGTGGAGAGCAAGTCCTGCCGATTCTTCAGTTCGGCGACGCGCGCCGCAATGTTGCCCGGGTTGTTGCGCAGGTCGTCGGCCAGCCCGGCGAGAGAGTTCAGCGACGAAAGGATACTGCCTTCGCCCGTCAAGTTGATGCTGATGGTCGAGCCGCGGTCAACCTCGCGCAGCTTGGCGGTTGTATTGCCGTTGTACGAAACGGCCTTGGGCGTGCCGCCGGTGGTGAATGGTACGGTGGTGTCGGCCGTCCCGGCAAACAGGTAGCGGCCCAGATAGTCCCCGTTGGCGGTGGCCACCGCCTGCTCGAGCAGTTGGTCAATTTCCACGGCGATCGAGCGGCGTTCCTCGGGGCCCAGCGAGTCGTTGGCGCCGCGTGTGGCCAACTCGCCGGCGCGCGCCAGAATTTCCTGCGACAGGGTCGTGAGTGCCGTGTCGCTGGCGTTCAGCCAGTCTTCGCTGGATGCGATGGTGCGCAGGAACATCTGGCCGTTGGCGAGTTGCGCGCGCAGGCCCATCACCTGCCCGGCGCCGCTCGGATCGTCTTCCGGCTGCAGGATGCGCTTGCCGGTCGTCGCCTCGCGCTGGTAGCGGGCAATGCGCGCCTGGCTTGCGCTCATGTCGCGCAGCGCATTGCGGGTCATCATTTCCTGGGTGACGCGCATAGCTATCTCCCGACGACGCCCGTCCCGTTGATGAGCTTGTCCAGCATTTCGTCCGTGGCGGTGATGACGCGCGCCGCCGCCTGGTAGGCGCGCTGCGAGCGGATCAACTCCACCGACTCCTCGTCGGCCGAGACGCTGGACACTTCGTCTTTGCGGTCGGTCAGGTGCGTGACCAGCGTGCTCTGGTTGTCCTTCGTCCGGTTGGCCTGCTGCGCCTGCAGACCCAGTTGGGTGATGACGCCGCGATAGTAGCCGTCGAAAGTGGCGGTGCCGGTCTGCATGGTCAGCGTCGAGCGCAATTGTGCGATGAGCATGGCGTTCTGCCCGTCGCCCGGCGCGCCGGCGACCGCGGCCGCCGCGATGTTGTTGACGTCCGACTGGACCGCCGCGGACAGGTCGATGGTTGCGGCGTCGGCGCCGCCGAAGAAGTCCACATTGTTTACGCCGCCGGCGGTGTAGCCCGCCCGGTGCGCCGTGTTGACATTGGTGATGATGGACGCAGCCAACTGGTCGAGGCTGGTGCGCACGCCCGGTACGATCCGGTCGCGCGCGTCGAGCAGCCCGGCCAGTTCGCCTTCGCCGAGCGCGACTTTGGCGTTGGTGTCGGCCCAGCGCACGGCCATCAGGTTGCCGTTGGACCCGTCCTGCTGGGCCACCATATTGATGCTGGTGCCGTCCTGAATCAGCATGCGCCCGCCGAGCGAAACCGTGATGCCGCCGTTCGTGTTTTCCTGGTAGTGAATGTCGGCCAGATTGGCGAGCTTGTCGAGCAGCAGGTCGCGCTGGTCGCGCAGGTCGTTGGGCTGGTTGCCGAGCGCGATCACCTGCTCGATGGTGACATTCATCGCCGCGATCTGCTTCGTCAAGTCGTTGATCTCGGCCACGTCGGTTGTCACGCGCAGGTCGAGGTTCGAGCGCAGGCCGTCGAGTTGCTGCGCCGTATCGCGGAACATGGCGGACAGTTGCGCGCCGCTCTGCTGCACGGCGACGCGCGCCGCCATGTTGCCGGGGTCGGCATTCAGGTCGTTCCACGCCGACCAGAACGCGCTCATACCGTTGTTCAAGCCGACTTCTGACGGCTCGTGCAGGATGACTTCGATCTGGCTGTAGGCGTCGCCGGCCACCGTCTGGTGCGACAGCAAGCTCGACTCGTGCCGCACGGCGGCGTTCAGGTATTCACTGTTGAACCGTTCGATGCGCGCGATCGTCACGCCGGTGCCGATCTGGCCCTTCTGCTCGGCGCGGTTCATAACCGGCTGGTTGAACGGTATGCTTTCGGTCAGCAGGACGCGCTGGCGCGAGTAACCCGGCGTGTTGATGTTCGCCAGGTTGTGGTCGATGACTTCGATGACTCGCTGATGCGCCTGCAAAGCCCGCACCGCGATGCCCATACTGTTAAGCATTATGCATTCCGATCCATCAAGCGCAGGCTGTGATCGGCGGCGGCCGCGCGCCCATCGCGCCGGTAGGCGGCCCCCGCGCCCGGCATGCCGGCCCGCGCCGTCAGCAGTGCCGTGACGTGATTCAATGACGCGCGCGCCAGCAGCGAATTGCCCCGGTTGACATGCGCCAATTCCCGGGCCATGGTCAGCACGCTCGATTTCAGTGCGCTCAGAGTGGCGGCCAGCGGCTCGCCACACCGGTCGATGACATCCGCCAACCGCAACGCTTCCGATGAAAGCCCGTTTTCCCGCGCCCAGTCGGCCGCGACGGCCAGCCGCGCGTCTTCAAGGCGGCCCAGCGATTCGTTCAACTGCTGTTGCTCGCCGACGAGCGCGGCCAGCCGCGCATCGTCGCGCTCCAGCATCGCCTCGCGCTCGCGCTGGCCGATCTCCAGCAATTGGTTGCATGCGTCACGCTGCGCGCCCAGCAACTCGGCGAGCGTGTCGGCCAGGGCATCCACGGAAGCTGTCGTCATGCTTTGGGCCGTGAATAGATCAAGAGTTTGTCGGCCAGCGCCTCGTCCGAGACCTGGTAGGCGCCGTTCTGTACCTGCCGGCGCAGCGCTTCGACTTTCATCGCCTGCGCATCACTGTCCCCGGACGACGAGCTCGTGCGGGTGCTGTCGCTCTGCGTACGCAAACGAGCGAGCGCTTCGTCCGAAATCTGCAATTCGTCCGCCTCGACGCCGCCAGGCTGCGACTCTTTGGGCGGCTTGACCGGCGGCTTGGTCGATGCTTGCGAGTTGATCGCCTGCGCCTGCGGATCCCGCGCTGAGGTTGGCTCGATGCGATTGACCATCTGGTTGCTCCTGTTGGCGTAATGACCGATATCGCCTGATTATACGCCGGAACGCCCGTGCCCTGACTGGGTCCGCCCGGCCTGGCGGCATAAATGCTTAATTAGTTTATCGGCCGTACGGGTCAATTCTTTAGCGCCGCAGATTGTTGCTCATGTTCCACAGCTCGTCTGCCTGCGCCATCGCGCGAGTGGACAAGCTATAGGCTCGTTGCGCTAACATCAGGTTTACCATTTCTTCGGCCATATCCACGTTCGACCGCTCCAGCGCGCCTTGCCGGATCTCGCCCATGCCGGCCGCGCCTGGAACGCCCGTAATCGGAGTTCCACTGGCGTCGCTTGCCTGGTACATATTATCGCCAATCACGGTCAGCCCGTTGGCGTTGGTAAAGCGCACAAGCGGTATCGTGCCAATGGTGACTGTATCGCCGGCGGGCGTCAGGCCGACCACCGCGCCATTCGGCTCGAAGCTGATGCCGGCCAGACCTGGCGGTATCCTCACGTTGGCCTGCAGTCGGTATCCGGCGGCGGTCACCAGCGTGCCCTGCGCATCGATCCGGAAGTTCCCGTCGCGCGTGTATGCGGTTTGCCCGCCGGGTAGGCTGATGGCAAAGAAGCCGTCACCCGTGATCGCCAGATGCCACGGGTACTCGCTCTCTTCCAGTGCGCCCTGTGTGAACAGCCGCGACGTGTCGTTGGTCACGATGCCCGCCAGCACCTCGCCCTCCGGGGCGCCCTGCGATTCCAGCGTCTCGGCGAAGCCGGCGCGCACGCGCTTGAAGCCGTGCGTGTTGGCATTGGCCACATTGTGGCTGATGGTATCCACGGCGTTGCGATGCGTCACGATGCCGCTGCGCGCAATCGCTTCGATCTGGGTCAGTGAACCGGGCATGGGGCGGGTCCTATATCTTTCCGAGTTCGTTGGCCGCTTTGCCAACCTGTTCGTCCGTCATCTGCATCATGCGCTGCGCCGCTTCGTAGGCGCGCGTCACTTGCATCATGTCCACCATGACACTTGCGGCATCGGAGTTCGAGCCTTCGAGGTAGCCCTGATGCACCTGCGCGGCGGCCGCGGCGATCGGCGCGCCGGCGTCGCTGCCGGCCGTGAACAGGTTGTTGCCCGCGCGTACCAGCGCGCCCGGCTTGGGGAAGGTGACCACGCCGATCTGCCCGGCCTGCCGGCCATTCACGTAGAGCGCGCCGTTGACGCCGACGGCGATCTCTCCGACCGGCAGTTGAATCGGCGTGCCGCCCTGACTTAGCACAAAGTGGCCGTCGGTGTTCACAATCTGCCCGGTGGCGTTCAGTCCGAAGCGCCCGTCGCGCGTAAAGCGATCCCCGTCCGGCGTGCGGACCTGGAAGAAGCCGTCGCCGGTGAGCGCCAGGTCGAGCGGTTGGTCGCTGATCTTCAACGGCCCCTGCGAAAAGTCAATCACCGGCGCTTCCGGTGAGACGGCCGTGCCGAGCCGACCGATGCCGCCTTGATCGCTCTCGCCGCCCAGCCGGGAGATCAGCAGGCTGGAGAAGGCGGTCGGGTCGAGGCGCTCGGCCTTGTAGCCGGTCGTGTTGAGATTGACGATATTGTGCGAAATAGCCTGCTGGCGACGCAGCAGCGTGAGCATGGCCGATGCAATGGTGTAGACCCCGCGAATCATGCGTGCCTCCCGCGTGCAAACAGGAACAAGGTTGCCAGGCTGATGCCGGCAAGCGCCAACCAGCCGGGCAGTGGATCGTCGATCGGTGTTTCTGCGCCGGTGGTCGGCAGGCGCGCTGGTGGCGGCGGGGTTGCCGGCCCGACGGGCGCATGGCTCGCCGGCGACGAATCGGTCGGGACGGCGGTTGCACCCGGCGCGCTCTGGCCGGTCGAAGCGCGTTGTGGGGTGGGTGTCGGGACCAGCGCGGCCACATCCGGGATGACGCCGGCGATGGTGCGGCGCGCGCTCGGCGCCGGGCTTGGGTCCGGGTCGGTCTCGACCGTGATGATGATGAACCGATACTCGGCGCGCAGCAGGTCGTCAACTACCTGATAGTAGTGCACGGTGCCATTGGGACCGGGGTTGAACTTGCCGAAGCTCGTCATCGCCACCGGCTCGGAACTGACCGACAGCCAGACTTCGTACGCCAGCCCGGCAACCAGTGGCAGCCCGTCGGCGTCGATTGTCAGGTCGCCGTTGCCCGCGTTAAAGATGGCGACGCCCGTCGCGCCGGTTGGCCCGTAATTGGAGACGTTCGGCATGTAGTACAGGAATACTTTGACCGACGCGCTTTCGCCATGCACGGCCCGGGCGCTGCCGGTCAACACGGCGATCCCGATCAGCATCGCCACCAACCATCGTCGCCACTTCATACGCTGTACTCCTGGGCGGCGAGCGATGCGCGCAGCATCAGCACCGCTTTGCCGTGCATCTGGCACGTGCGCGACTCGGTCACGCCGAGCACCGTGCCGATCTCTTTCAGCGTCAGTTCTTCGTAGTAGTACAGCGCAATCAACTGCTTCTCGCGCTGCGGCAGCGACGCCACCGCGCGCACCAGGTGCGCGCGCATTTCCGACTCGATCAGCCGGTCGTCAAACCCGTCGGCGTCGGCGGCCACCATGTCGCCCAGCACGCCGCCGTCGTCGCTCAGTTCCGCCAGCGGATCGTCCAGCGAAACGATCGCCAGGCTGGCATCGGCCAGCGCTTCGCGGTAACTGGTCATGTCGAGGCCGGCGCGGGCGGCTGTTTCCTCGTCGGACGGGGCGCGGCCCAGCGCCGCCCACAACTCGGCAATCGCCCGCTGGATCTCCCGCGCGCGCCGGCGCGCCTCGCGCGGCAGCGCGTCCAGACTGCGCAACTGGTCGAGCACGCGGCCGCGAATGCGCATGGTCGCATAGGTCTGGAACTGCACGCCGCGCGCCCGGTCGAAGCGCTCGACCGCCTCGATCAGACCCAGCATGCCGCAGCTTTCCAGATCATCGGCATCGACGTGGGCCGGCAGGCGGTACATGACCGCGCGCACGACCTGCTTGACCAGCGGCAGGTAGGCGATGATCAGGCGGTCGCGCAGGTCGCGGTTGCCGCGCTCGGCGCTGAACTGCGCCCACAACGTATCGGTCTCCGACGCGATCGCCGGCGGCTGGGCGTACGGCTTGACGCTCACGCCTTCCTCGTTTTATCCTTCGGCGCTGCGGCGGGCTCATCGTCAATCATGGCGTCCAGCTTGACGCCTTTGTCCGGGTCCGACGACCGGGCCGGCTCGGGCAGCAGCAGGACGACATTGGCGACCCAGCCGAGCGTGCCAAGCAGCATCATGGCGATCACACCGCGCGCGATGGCGGTCGTCAGCGATGCGCCGCTGCCGAGCGCCACCGCGCCCGTGCTCAACGCGAACGCGGTCACGATGTACCAGGTGATCTGCGAGTAACTCATGGCGGGCTCCTTGCGGGCGCCGGGGCCGGGCGTGCTTACGCGGCCTCGATCATGCCCTCGGCGAACACTTCAACCTGCGGTACGATTTCACTGTATGACAGCACGGCCAGATTCGGCAGGCTGCGCTCGGTCAGCCGCCGGAAGGGCAGGCGCACCGCGGCCGAGCACAGCACGAGCGGCTGCCGCCCCTGCGCGGCCAGTCGTTCCATCGCCTGGCCGGTGCGCTCGATAAGCGACTGCGCCACCGACGGCTCCATGCGCACCCGCTTGGCCTGTGGGTCGGTGCTCATGCTGGCGGCCAGCAGGTTCTCCACGTTCGGATTGAGCGTCAACGCGTGCACCATGCCGTCGCTGTCGCGGTACTGGTTCGACAGGCTGCGCGCCAGCCCCTGGCGCACGCGCTCCGTCAGGTAGTCCGTGTCCTTGCTCTCCGGCGCATGCGCGGCCAGCGTTTCCAGCACAGTGACCAGATCGCGCACCGAGACGCGCTCGCGCAGCAGATTACGCAGCACTTTGTGCATGTCGCTCAGGCTGATCGGCTCCGGCACCAGATGATCGAGTATCGATGGATACTTGGTCTTCAGGTTGTCCAGCAGTGTCTGCACATCCTGGCGGCCGAGGATGTCCGCGGCGTGCCGCTTGATGACCTCGCTCAGGTGCGTTGTCAGCACCGAAAGCGGATCGACGACCGTGTAGCCGCCCAGTTCGGCCGCCGCTTTCTGCCCGGCGCTGATCCACTTGGCGGGCAGGCCAAAGGCGGGCTCGGTCGTGTCGATCCCTTCCAGCCGCTCGGACGAGCCGGTCGAGGCGATCGCCAGGAAGTAGTTGGTCATCAACTCGCCGCGCGCGATTTCCTCGCCGCGCAGTTTGAAGACATACTGCTGCGCTTCCAGCCGCAGGTTGTCGCGCACGCGGATCTTCGGCAGTATGATGCCGAGATCGATCGCCGTCTGGCGGCGGATGGCCGAGACACGGTTCAGCAGGCTGCTCTCGGCGCCCGGATTGGCCAATGGCACCAGGCCGAACCCGATCTCGACTTCCAGCGGGTCAACCTGCAACAGCGACTGCATGTCGTCGGCCTGCGCCGCATCGGCGGGCCGGGCCGTTTCGGGTTGCGAATCCGCGAGTGCCTGTGCGGCCTGGCTGCGGCGCACCACAAAGGCCAGCACGCCGACCAGGCCGCCTATGCTCAGGAATGGCAGCATCGGCAGCCCCGGCACCAGCGAGAAGGCACACAAGAGCGCGCTGACCATGCCGAGCACGCGCGGGTTGGAACTCAACTGCTTGCCGACGTCGGCGCCCAGATGCGATTCCGAGCCGACGCGGGTGACGATGATGCCGCTGGCCGTTGAGATCAGCAGGGCCGGGATCTGCGCAACCAGACCCTCGCCGACCGTCAGCAGCGTGTAGGTTTGCAGCGCCTGCGCCAACGGCATGTTCAGTTGAATGACGCCGATGGCGAAGCCACCGAGGATGTTGACCAGCACGATGGCGATCGAGGCGATGGCGTCGCCTTTGACGAACTTGCTTGCACCGTCCATCGCGCCGTAGAAGTCGGCTTCCTGCTCGATCGCCTGTCGGCGCTTGCGCGCCTGGTCCTCGTTCAGCAGCCCGGCGTTCAGGTCGGCGTCGATGCTCATCTGCTTGCCGGGCATGGCGTCCAGCGTGAAGCGCGCCGCCACTTCGGCCACGCGCCCGGCGCCGTTCGTGATCACGATGAACTGGATGATCATCAGGATCAGGAAGACGACGATACCGACCACGTAGTTGCCGCCCATGACGAAGTTGCCGAACGCCTCGATGACCTTGCCGGCGTGCCCCTGCAGCAGGATCAGGCGGGTGGCCGAGACGTTCAGGCCGAGGCGGTACAGCGTCAGCAGCAGCAGCAGGGAGGGGAACGACGAGAACTGCAGCGGCTCGCGCGTGTACATCGAGATCAGCAGCACCGTGATCGCCAGCCCGAGGTTCATCGCCAGCAGCAGATCCAGCAGCGACTGCGGCAGCGGGATGATCATCATGGCGACGACGAACAGCACCGCGGCGGCCAGGAAGATGTCGCTGAAGCGCCCGATGCCGGTGCGCGGCAGGGCGGCGGCCGGGGCGCTCATGCGCGCACCGCCCGGCGCTGCTCGGACAGCCGGTACACGAACGCCAGCACCGCAGCCACGGCCTGATATAGCCCTGCTGGAATCTCCATGCCAACCTCAACGCCCTTGTTGATGGCGCGCGCCAGCGGCGGGTTCTCCACAATCGGGATATGGTGCTGGCGGGCAAGCTCTTTGATGTGCTGGGCCAGCAGCCGCTCGCCCTTGGCGAGCAGGCGCGGCGCGGCCATCTTCTTCGGATCGTACTTCAGCGCCACGGCAACGTGCGTCGGGTTGGTGATGACGACGTCGGCCTTCGGCACGTCCTGCATCATGCGCCGCCGCGCCAGTTGGCGCATGCGCTGGCGCATGCGCTGCTTGACCTGCGGCGAGCCTTCCGACTCGCGCATCTCTTCGCGCAGTTCCTGGTACGTCATCTTCAACTCCGAGTCCATGCGCCGGCGCTGCACCAGGTAATCCACCGCCGCCAGCACGAGCACCAGCGCGCCGGTCTTCTGCCCGATTTCCACGCTGAGGCCGGCCAGTTGGTTCATCGAGGCATGCACGTCCATTTGGCCGAATGCGCTGATGACCGGTATGCGCTCCTGGATCGCCTGATACACGACCCAGCCGATGATGCCGACCTTGACCGTGGATTTGATCAGCTCGATCAGGGCGTGAGTCGAAAACATGCGTGAGACGCCGGTGAACGGGTTCAGGCGCGAGAAATTGGGCTGCAACGGGTGCAGCGACAGGAAGAAGCCGACCTGCGCCAGGCTGGCGATGATGCCGGTCAGCATCAGCGCGCCGATCAGCGGCGCCAGCAGCGAGACCGTGCGCCAGGTGAAGCCCGACAGGTACATGCCGGCCGTGTCCACCGTGAAATCCGGCAAGCGCAAGTGCGTGAACGAGTCGCGCATGATGCCCTGCAGCAGGCCAACCAGCGACGGCCCGCTGTTGCTGAACAGCATGAATGCCACCAGCAGCAGTGCCGCCGTGTTCAGTTCCGGAGTGCGCGCGATCTGGCCTTTTTCCCGCGCTTCGTGCTTCCGTCGCGGGGTGGCTTCTTCGGTTCGCTCGGCCATTACGGCACGGCTTTCAACAGCGTGGCGCTCTGCTGGGCCAGCGTGCCGACCATCGACCGGAAGACCGGCGCAATGGTTGGCAGCGTGATCGCCAGCATGATCAGACCTAGCCCGACCTTCAGCGGCGCGCCGACGTAGAACACGTTCATCTGCGGCACGGCGCGCGAGACCAGCGCCAGCGCCAGATCGGCGGCCAGCAGCGCGCCCATGACCGGCAGGCTGATGCGCAGGGCCGCCACCCACGTCGTGGACAACAGCATCAGCAGGCGCTCGGTCGTGGCTTCGCCCAACTGAAATGTGCCGACCGGCATGGCCTGCAGCGACGCATCGAGCCCGATCAGCAACTGATGATGCCCGTCCACGACCAGGAACAGCAGGGCGGCGAACAGGAAGTAGAACTGGCTGAGCGGGTTGCCGGTGAAGTCGGCCACGTGCAGGACGGCGTTGGCCGCGCCGAAGCCGGTATGCGTGCCGGTCAGCGCGGCGGCGTTTTCCATGACGACGAACACGAGTTGCGCGCCGAAGCCGAGCACCAGCCCGGCCAGGATCTCCTGCGCAATGGCGGTCGCGTACGGCAGCAACTCGCCGCTCACGACTGGCAGCGCGCGGCCGTCCGGCAATAGCGCAAACGCCGTCAGCAGGCCAAGCCCGATCTTGGCGGGAACCGGCACGACGCGCGAGCTGACGACCGGCATGCTCGTGTACAGTGTGAGCGTGCGCACGAACACCAGAAAGTACACCATGAGGTACGGCGTCGTCAACGAACCCATTGGTGCAGGTTGGACAGCAACTCGGTCGTGTAGGCAATGATCATCTGAAGCATCCACGGGCCGGCGAAGACGAGCACCGCGCCGACGGCGATGATCTTGGGCACGAATGTCAGTGTCATCTCGTTGATCTGCGTTGCCGCCTGGAACATGCTGATCACCAGGCCGATTACCAGGCTGACCAGCAGGATGGGGCCGATTAGCGCCACGGTCATGATTAGCGCATCCCGCGCCAGCGCGACAACCATCGATTGCGTCATGTTGCGAATGCTCCGGCCG
The DNA here is from genome assembly GCA_016235055.1 of Chloroflexota bacterium. Classification (NCBI taxonomy): domain Bacteria; kingdom Bacillati; phylum Chloroflexota; species Chloroflexota bacterium. The sequence continues at coordinate 14,440 of JACRMK010000017.1, forward strand.
GCTCAGTTGAAGCTCGTCAACAGCGAGCGCGCCAGCAGGTGCCAGCCGTCCACCATGATGAACAGCAGGACCTTGAACGGCAGCGAAACGAGCGACGGCGGCAGCATCATCATGCCCATCGACATCAGCGTGCTCGACACGACCATGTCGATGATCAGGAACGGGATGAAGATGACAAAGCCCATCTGGAACGCCGTCTTCAGCTCGCTGATGATGAATGCCGGCGCCAGGCTGGTGGTCGGCACGTCGTCGGGCGTGCGCGGCGCTTCCTGGCGCGTCAGGAAAATGAACAGCGCAATATCCTTCTCGCGCGTCTGCTTGAGCATGAATGCGCGCACCGGCGCCTGCGCCCGCGCCAGCGCCGTGTCCTGGTCGATTTCGCCGCGCGCAAACGGCTGCAGCGCCGTGTCGTTGACCTGCGTCAGCATCGGCGCGCTGATGAACAGCGTCAGGAACAACGCCAGTCCGACCAGCACCTGGTTGGGCGGCGTTTGCGGCACGCCGATGGCGTTGCGCGTGAAGGAGAGCACGATGACGAGCCGTGTGAACGGCGTGGCCATCACCAGCAGCGACGGCGCCAGCGCCAGCACGGTCAGCAGGATCAGAATCTGCACGCCGCCGGCCAGGTCCTGCGGCGTCGATGCGCCGCCGACCGACAGGTCGATCTTGGGCAGTCCCGCCGATGTTCCACAGGCCGATGTGGATAGCATGACTACCGCCAGCGCGGCCAGGCGCAGCGCGGTATGTGTCAGTTGGCGCGCCAGACGGACGAGCGATGCGCGGCGTCTCATTCGGCACGCGCCTTTCCGGCGTTATTCAGCTTGGCCACCAGCCGTTCGAGCGCCTCGCCCGGTGTTGCGGCGGGCTGCGCGGCGGTCTTGAGCGCCGACTCGAAGCCTGATCCGCCGACCGGCGCGCCGGCGGGCGGTTCCGGCGGATCCAGCTCGGTCAGCAGGCTGATCTGGTGGTCGGTCGCGCCCAGCACCAGCCGCCGGTCGCCGATGGCGACCACGTGCAGCGTGCGCTGCGGCGTCAGGGCCACCGTCTCGATCAACTGCATGGAGTTGCCGGCGCCGGTTAGCGTGGCCGTGCGGCGGCGCAGGGTCTTCAGTCCCCAGGCCGTCAGGTAGATCAGGCCGAGCACGATGGCGAGCTGCACCACCAGGCTCAGGCCGATCTGCCATTCCGGCGTGTCGTCGGCGTTGGCTGGCAGCGCAGCGTTCAATTCGCGGTAGTCGCGGAACAGCGGCGTGGGGCCGGGCGTGACTTCCGCCACGGCAGGCCGGGCGGGCGCTCGGCCGCTCGCCGGCGGCGCGCCAAGCGTGCTCAGCACCGCCAGGCCGAGCAGGGCGGCTACGGCGATGGCCGGCCAGCGCCAGTGTGCAGGCAGCGCGGACAGCCGCTGCAATACGCTACTTGCGATTCTGGTCGCCATTGGTCCCCGGCGCGGCAAGGATTTCGGTCACGCGGATGCCGAACTTGTCGTCGATGACGACCACTTCGCCGCGCGCCACCAATTGATCGTTGACGCGCAGGTCCACCGGCTCGCCAGCCAGCTTGTCGAGCTCGACCACGGAGCCAGGGCCGAGCGCCAGCACGTCCTTGACGGTCAGACGCGCGCGGCCAAGCTCGACAGCCACCTGCAGGTGGATGTCCAGCAGGATCGACAGGTTTGACGTCGGGATGGCCAGATTGCCAGCCATCAGCGGGGCAAATTGGGCCGGGCGGGCCGTCAGCGACTCACCATCGCGTGCAGTGGGTTCATTCATAGTGCAACCAGACCTCGCTTATTGCTCAACAGGCTCGTCAACCACACGCGTGATCTGCACGGCCAGATGCGTTCCCACCGTGCCGGGCCGCGCGCGGAACTTCATCCGGCCCTCGACCATCACGATCAATTCGTGGCTCAGGGCGGCGTCGAGCCGGATCACATCGCCGAGCGCCAGGTTCGACAGGTCGCCCAGCGACACGCTGCTCGGCTCGAACCGGGCGGTGAGGTTCAGCCGCGCTTTGTCCAAATGCTTGCGCAGTTGCTCCTGTTTGCCGTCCGCTCCGTCGCGTTCCTGACCGGCGACCCACGCGTGCGGGCTCAGCAGGGAGACAATCGGTTTGATCGTCGGGAACGGGATCAGGATGCGCATCAAGCCGCGGTGCTCGATAAAGCGCGTGTCGAAGGTGATCTGCACGGCCGCATCGGACGCCATCGCGATCTGCACGAACTGCGAGCCGAGCGGGTTCTCTTCCAGCCGCGGCGTCAGGGTCACCACGTTGTTCCACGCTTCGACCAGGCCCGACAGCAGATGCTGGGCGACACTGCGCACGACGTTCGCTTCGATTTCCGTCGTCTCGCGCGGCGTGGCCGAGGCAACGCCATGGCCGCCCAGCAGGCGGTCGACGATGATCTCGCACGCCGTGGCGTCGATCTCAAGCAGCATGCGGCCGGGCAGCGGGTCGGGGCTGATTACCTGGATCAACGGCCAGTTGCGAATCTGCTCGACGAACTGCCCGTAGGTGCCCTGATCGACCGACGCCACCGCGACCTGCACGGTGGCCCGCAGATGCGCCGAGAGCGACGAACTGACGCGGCGCGCGAAGCTCTCGTGAATCATCTGGAGCGTGCGGGTCTGCTCCTTCGAGAACTTGTTCGGCGCGCGAAAGTCGTACTGCTTTACGTTATCGGAAGCGCCCTCGTCGCTTTCGATGAATTCGGTCACGGGTTCGCTCATATCGTCACGGTTCGCCGCACAGGCTTACTGAATCAGGAAATCGGTGAAATACAACTGCGTAATCTTGACCGCTTTGAGCGTCCCGTTCAGCTTCTGCATCATCTCGCTCTTCAGCTTGTTCTTGCCGTCCAGTGTAAAGAGCTCATCGGCGTTCTTGCTCGACAGCAGCGAGGTGAACAGGTCGTCCATCGCCGGTTTGTACGGCGCCATCTTGCTATCAACCAGCTTCTGCGCGGCGGCCGCATCCGCCGTGGCGGCGGCCGCCTTGCCTTCTTTGGCCGCGGCCGTCGATGCTACGGCCTCGGCGGCGAAGAACGCCGGATCGACCGGTGATACTTCGAGCACAACGGCCAGCTTCAGATAGCGCCGGCCGTTGGTGTCGGCCAGGTTGACGATGCGGGTGCCCATGTCGTACAGCGCGTGCGACGATTCCGCCGACGGGGTCGGTCGCCTGGTCGCCACGGTTGCCGCGGCCACCGGGGTGGCCGTGGCTTCGCCGCCCATATCCAACTGGATATAGAACGGCTTGGGGATCGGCAGTGGAACCAAAATATACACGGCAAACAACACCACAAACACGACGATCGTGAGCGGCAAAATCTTCAACAAACGCTTCATGGCGTGCCTTTCGCGGGAGTGGAGGTGGGCACAGGCGTGGCTGGCGGCGGGTCGGACAGTCGCCCCTCTTCGGCATACAGCACCACGATTTCGGCCCGCCGGTTCATCGCGCGATGCGACGCCGTGTCGTTGGCGACGCGCGGGCGGAATTGGCCGAAAGCGTCGGCCGACAGTCGCTGCGGCGCGATATTGGCTTGCTCGGCCAGATAGCGGGCGATCGCTACGGCGCGCGCACTGGACAGCTCCCAGTTGGTGGCGAAGGCCGGGCTGTTGCTGGAAAAATCGTCGGTGTGCGCCTGCACGCGCAGCGGGTTGCCCAGCGGGCGCAGGACGTCGGCCACTTTCATCAGCGTCTGCCTGGCGCCGGGTTGCAGTTCCGCGCTGGCGGAGTCGAACAGCAGCGCTTCGCTCAGCGTCACCACCATGCCTTCGTAGGTCAACTCGACATCGAGCTGCCCTTCGACGCCCGCCGTCCTGGCCACCTCGCTGAGCTGGGTGCTCACGGCGAAGAACTGGCGATTGCGCAGGGGCACCACGTCGAAGTTCTGGACGCTCAGATCGCGCTCCGGGGTGGCGCCCTCGCCGAGCGGGTTGCCGGAGCCGGGCAGCACGGCGGTCGACTTGCCCTGGTTGAACGCCTTCTGGAGCGAAACCGCCACTTGCGCGAAGCGCTTCAGGTCCGTGTTGGCCATCGAGTAGAGCACGATGAAGAACACCATCAGCAGGGTGATCATGTCGGCGTAGGTCAGCAGCCAGCGCAGCGAACCGCCGCCGTCGTGCCCGCCGCCACCGCCATGATCGCCGCCGTGCTTCTTGGCCATGGCCTACGCCGTTTCTTCCTGCGGCGCCGGGGCCGACTCGCCGCTGGGCAGGGAGGCCGCCATGCCGCGCTTGGCGGGCGCCAGGAACGCTTCGAGCTTCTCTTGCACCAGCCGCGCATTCTGGCCGGCCTGAATGGCGAGGACGCCTTCCAGGATCACCTGGTGCACGAGTTGCTCTTCCGCGCTCTTGGACTTCAACTTGGTGCCCAGCGGCAGGAACAGCAGATTGGCTATGCCGACGCCGTACAGCGTGGCGAGGAACGCCACGGCGATCGCCTCGCCGAGGTGCTCGGGGTCCGATAGGTTGCTCAGCACGTTGACCAGGCCCATCACGGTGCCGATGATACCCATCGTCGGCGCAAAGCCGCCCATCGAATCCAGCATCGAGTAGCCGGCTTTGTGGCGCTCGGCCATCAGCGCGGAGTCCGTTTCCATGATCTCGCGCACGACGTGCGAATCAACGCCGTCGACCACGAGCCGCAGACCCTTGCGCATATAGTCCGAGTCGATGCGGTCTTCCTCGCTTTCCAGCGCCAGCAGACCCTCGCGGCGCGCCTTGTCGGCCAACTGAACCAGCAGTTCGATCAGTTCGGCGGTGTTGTGCTTCTGCTGCTTGAATCCCAGCGCCAGCACTTTGGGCAGCGTCAAGACCGATTCGAGCGAGAACGAGATGAAAAGCGTGCCGAAGGTTCCGCCGAACACGATGACGGCGGCCGAGGTGCTGGCCAACGCTGCGGGCGAGCCGCCTTCCAGGATGACGGCCAGCAGCATCGCGCCGAAACCGAGTACGATACCGATGATCGTAGCGATATCCACGGCTTACTCCTCGTGCTTCTCGACCTGCGGGAGCAGGTACGGCGCTTCGTGGACCCGCCGCTGAAACGCAATGACCCGATCCACAACGTCGTCAGCGCTTTCGCGCACCACCAGTTTGTCCTGGTTGATCAGCGAAATGACTGTGTCATGCGATTGCTCGACGAAAACGATCATATTCGCGTTCACGACGATGGGACTATGGTCAAGACGGGTCACTTTTATCATGGCAAGCGGGTCTCCCTTGGCTGTAACACTTCACACACTATATATGGAAGCCGCTCCGAGGTCAGTAAACGCCGCGTAAGTCTCAGATATAGGTTCCGTTAAGGCGGAGAGACCAAGCCGCTTACTGTGCATCCGATAATGAGTAAGCACCAAGTGAAAACAAGAAAGACCACTTCGGCCTCGAAGTGGTCTCGCGTAACAAATAGAAGCTGCTGAATGTATGTCGCGTTACGGATAGGTTGGCAGGGATATGGTAAAGGTCGTCCCCGCATTGATCTGGCTGGCCACGCGCATGTCGCCGCCGTGCTGTCGAATGATGTTGTAGCAGTTATATAGACCGAGTCCGGTGCCTTCGCCGGGCGCCTTGGTCGTGAAAAACGGCTCAAATAGGTGAGGTATGGCGTCACCCGGCACGCCTTTGCCGTTATCGTTGATCGTGATCTGCATGGCGTGATCGCCGGCGTTGCTCGTATGGATCTGAATCTGCCGGTCAGCGGCGCGCTCGCTAAGCGCGTCCAGCGCGTTAACCAGCAGATTGATCCAGACGACCTGCAACTGGTCGCGGTTGCCAAGCACAATTGCCGGCGTCGCCTCGTACTCACAATGGATGATCGCCCGCGAGCGCTTGAACTGGTGCGCCAGCAGGGTCACCGTGTCGTCAATGGTCTGGTGCAGGTCGGTCGGCGAAAACTCAACCTGCGTGCGTCCGGAAAACTCCAGCAGGTTGCGCACGATCTTGCTGGCGCGTGAACCGGCCCGCAGGATCAACTCGACGTGCTCGCGCAATGGGTCGTCGGGCGGCAACCCGTCCTGCATCATCTCGGCATTGCTGAGGACGACGGTCATCGGGTTGTTGATCTCGTGCGCGATGCCCGCCGCCAGGCGCCCGACCGCGCTGAGCTTTTCGACCTGCACCAGGGCCGACTCCATCTGTCGCCGTTCGGTGATGTCGTGGGCAAAAACCATCGCGCGCGCCGATTCGCTGCGCGGCGCCCGCAGCGGGTACAGTTGCATTTCGAACTCGCGTGTCTGCGCGCCGCGGCGGATACGCCCAGTCCACGTGGACTGCGTACCGCCGTTGATCGTGGTCTGGAGCGTGCAGCCGTTGCACGGCGCGGTGCGGTTGTACAGCGCCTCGAAGCACCGGTTGCCAACCAGTTGGATGGTCGGCAACTGCCGGCGGGCGGCCAGCGCCCGGTTAACCGTAATGAGTTTGTAATCCTGCCCGACGACATACAGGTCGTCCGCCACGCCGTCGAACACAGCGGTCAGCGTGTTGCCGCTTTCGAGAATCTGCTGCTGGTTTTGCTCGGCCTCGCGGTACGCCTGCGCCAGGTCGCTGTACATGCGCGCGTTTTGGATGGCCAGCGCGGCGCTGTGCGCGAAGGCGGTCAGCATGCGCTCGTCGTCGGTGCTGAACGCGTCGGTCTCTTCGCTATCGACGCTGATCGAGCCGATGACGTTGTCGCCGATGAACAACGGCGCGCACATCAGCGAGCGCAGCGTGGTGCCCATGTCGATGTAGCGCTGATCGGCGCCCGTGTCGGGCACGTAGATCGTGCGGCGCTCCTGCACCGCCAGGCCGGCGATGCCGCGCCCGACCGGGACGCGATGCCGGTTGGGCGGGCGCAGGTAGCGGTCGGCCAGCGCCTTGGGGATCAACTCGTCGCCGTGCTGGCTCAAGAGGTGAATGACGGCTTTGTTGGCGCTGGTGATCGTGTTGAGCGCGGCCTGCACGATCAGCGAGAGCACCTCGTCGAGATCCAGCGTGCGCGTCAGGCTCTGACTGATACTGGCGAGCGCCTCCGTCTCGCGCAGGCGCCGCTGCAGGTTGTCGTGCAACTCCGAGGCATTAATCGACACGGCGGCCATCGCGCTCAGGATGCCGAGCACGTCAAGGTGGTCCGACTGAAATGCCCCCACCGCATGGCTGGCGACGGCCAGCGCGCCTACGACGCGATCGCCCAGCAGCAGCGGGACGCCCATCACGGAGCGCAGCCAACCGGGCGCGACGGCGGGATCCGGCGCATAGGAAGGCCGGCCGCCGGCCATCACGTCGTCAATCCGCAGCGGCTCGACATGCTCGGCAATCCACGGCAGATAGCGCATGCTGAGCGCAAAGCGGTCGTTGTCGGTCAGATGCACAGGCTCGGCCGACGAGACGATATACGGCTTGCGGGTTTCCGGGTTGATCAGCGCGATTTCGGCAAACGGCGCGCCCAGCAGCGACAGCGCGCTTTGCAGCACGCTGACCAGTGTGCTTCGCAAATCGGGCCTCTCGCCCGTGTTCAGGCTGCGCGCAATGGACTGCGTGATCGGAAAGATTGGGGCCGCGGACTCTTCGCGGGCAGTCACAGGCGCGCAGAGCGGTTCGTGGATAGTAATGGAGGCCATGAGTTTCGGACCGGAGTATCGAACGGACGCCAGGCGACTATGCGCCAGCTGGCGGTTCAGCCGAGATCGTGTAGCCGTAGTTGCGCACCGTCCGGATCAGCAATGGCTGCGAGGGGTCCAGTTCGATCTTGCCGCGCAGGTTCTTCACGTGCAGGCGCACCAGATCCGGGCTGCCGGTGTCATACGGAAAGTTCCAGACTTCGCGCAGCAGGCGCTCGGGCGACAGAATCTCGCCGGCGTGAGCCATTAAATGGTAGAGCAGATTGTACTCGACCGGCGTGAGCAGCACGCGCTTCTGCAGCGTTACGGCTTCGCGCGCCTGCGTGTCCAATGTCAACTCGCCGACTTTGAGCACAGTCGATTTAGTCTCCGGCGTCAATCGGCCGGTACGGCGCAGGATCGACTGCACGCGCAGTTTCAATTCCTGCAGGTTGTACGGCTTTGTCAGGTAGTCGTCGCCGCCGGCCTGCAGTCCCTCGATTTTGTCGGCGGTGCTGCCACGTGCTGTCAGGAACAGCACCGGCGTGTCCACCAGCAGCGGATCGAGTCTGAATTGCCGGCATAACTCGATGCCGGTCATGTCCGGCATCAGCACGTCGAGGATGATCAACGCCGGGCGGTCGCGGCGGGCGACTTGCAGCGCCAAGGTCGGATTGTTTGCCACCAGCACGAGGTAGTTCTGCCGGAGACCCAACTCGATGCTGCGCAAAACCTCTTCGTCGTCATCGACGACCAGGATGGTCGCCCTTGTCTGCTGCTGGCTGGAGGCTAGTGCGTCGTTCATAGTGTATGTTGGATATTTTGTAGATGTCATATTGCCCCGCTCGCTGAAACGCAGTGAACCCATGCTGTGCTTCTAAGGCCGTATTGTAGGAGTTTTCCGGGGAAAAGTCCACTGGCGCAGCAACAGGTCAGCAATTCTCATTTTGGAGTCGGCTGCCAATATGCCCCTCATCCCCTGCCCCTTCTCCCCCGCGCGCGGGGGAGAAGGGGAAAAGCTAACGGGGAGGTGCGCGGCGGCGCAGCCGCCGCGCACCTCCCCTAAGAATCTCGCTCCCTCCCAACGAAGTTGGGAGGGAGTCGGGGGGAGGGCAGCGCCACTTTTTCGGCGGGCCAGCTTGCGTGACAAGCGCCTGAGAGCCAGCGCATCGCAAGCGGCATTGGAAAGTACCCGTCCAAAGCCAAATTGAGAATTGCTGGCAACAGGTACAGGGCTTTTCCAAAGTCCAAGCGTGGGCTGCTCCCATCCCTACCTTCTCCCGTTCGCAATTGCGGCGAACAGGGGAAGGAGTCAATTCCCTCGCCTGCGACGCCGGCGATGCGGCGGGGCTTCAGGCCCCGCCACGCTTATCGGTCAGCGGTGCTGTGCAGCGGCTTCTCGCCGCTGCACGTTAAGCATGGCCTGGCGTGAGGCCAGGCCACAACGAAGCCGCTGACCAGCGCGTCGCGGGAGAGGGTTAGGGAGAGGGCAAATCCGACTTTGAAAAGACCCTGGCAACAGGTATTTGCGTCAGGTTTTTGAGCACCGGCTGCAAACCAGTATTCAGGACGTAGAGGCATGTCTCGGTCGTGCCTGCCGAGCAGGTCAGTGACCCGCATATACACCGGCGCGATCGAAATCCGTCGGCTGAGCCTATCGAAGCCGCCCGCTGCCCGCATCCAAGCGGGCGCAGCGTCATCACGCGGGTTAGATATCCGCATTTACACGCGAGGCGCAATCCGCTTGCCCATGCCTGGTGGTGCGGATAATGCGTCGCCTAGGACACCCGGGCGGCTATATGCAATATTAACGGAGGGCTTACGGGACATTCATTGACGCGGGCAATTTCTGGTGTTAAGGTGGACGCAAGCTAGCAATCTATTGGTGTGCGGAGCAACCGGGGAAACTATGGCCCGATCATTTAAGGACTGCCAGTCGCCGGCGCGGGATTGGCCGGAGGGTCTCTTCTGTTTCGGCATGAGGCGCGACCCGGAAGCCGTTCGCAGCTTCGCCCGCGCGCTCAGCGATGCGTGCCGCCGTGTCAGCGTGAACATCGATGACTAAAGCCAGGCCCCCCACTCACAAAGCAGGTGACCGACTTAAGCTGCTGCGCGAAGCGCTGCTGGCGGGCATACTGCTCTTCACCCTTGTCATTGTCGTGTTCACGCTGCCGACACTCAGCTTCAACACGCGATCGATGTCCGTGCAGGAGCGCGTGCACAAATACCTGTATGACCAGCAGCCGCAGCAGCTGGGCGAGTTCGTCAAGTTCGCCGCCGAGCAAATGTCCGATGCCACGCCGGCGGAGATCACGGCGGCGCTCGAAGCGGAAGGCGATCTACAGGCCGGCAAAGGGCACGCGACGGCCGTCGGTGTGCTGAGCATGATGGCGATCAGCTACTACGACGCGCACGGCTTGCCATATTCGGCAGAGACCTGGCAGAAGCGACAGAACAAAGCGTTCGATTTGGCGCGTGTTTCCAATGTGCGCCTGAGCGATCTATGGCCGGCCAAATAGATGACGACCTATAGCGACTTGTTCGGCCACGCCGAATCGTCTTGTCGCATGGCACTGCCCCATCATCCGCGAGGCGACCGGCGCGTGCCATCCGAACTGGCGCGGGGCACGCAGCGCAAGCCGGGGGTCGCCGGGCGATGAGTTGGCGGCGGCGCGCGTGGGCCATGCCCCTTTTGAGCTTGTGTGTGTTGCTGGTGGCGGCCTGTCAGGTCCATATCCAAACGGCGCCGCCCCAGCCGCCGGCGTCCATACCCATGACCATGACGCTCGACGCTGCGCCAACGGTCGAGCCGACGGCGACGGAACCGCCGCCGAACGTCGCGCCCACGGCGATGCCGGCGGGCGCGACGGCCACGCCGGCCAGTCGCCCGGTGCTGACCGCCTCAACGCCGCCGACCGCCACCGCCAGACCGCGTATGGCGGCGCAAACGCCCCCCGACCGCATTACCGCGCCCTCGATCAATCTCGATGCCGCCGTGCAGGTCATGACGTGGGAGATGATCCGGCAAGGCGGCGAGCTCGTAAGCCAGTGGGTTGTGCCTGACGGCGCGGCCGGGTGGCACGTTAATTCGGCGCGACCGGGCCAACCCGGCAACACCGTTCTGTCCGGGCATCACAATATCCGCGGCGAGGTATTTCGCTACCTGGTTGACCTGGAGCCGGGCGCCGGTGTGACGCTTGTTGCCGATGGCCGCGCGTACGCCTACCGGGTTGAGTCCAAGTTCATTGTTCCGGAGCGCGACGCGAGCGCCGAGCAGCAGGCGCAAAACGCGTCCTGGATTGCGCCGACCATTGATGACCGTTTGACGCTGGTGACCTGCTGGCCGTATACCGGCAACACGCATCGGGTCATCGTCGTGGCAAAGCCGTTGGATTAACCAGTCTACTCAGCCTATGCCACCGATCTGCAAAGCCGGTGCGTGGTTCCCCCCATAAGCGGCTCGTAGGCCGCTCGTTTTGTTTCTCCCTGCCCTGATTTCGCTGTTTGCCGGAAAAGCTACCGGTCCGCGCGAGCGGTTGGCGTGCCAGTCGGACGATGTGCCGGCAATCCCTACACGAATCGGTGATTCGAACCCAGTCTGCATGGAAATTGTCAAGTATCCTCGCGTAGATTCGTGGCTGGCGCCGCGTACAGGTTTCATGCTGTAGCCAATTGCACTAAAGAATGCCGCCAACGCGCCGATATAAGACTCAGGTAAGCAGACTCCAGCGCGCGGGGACGCAAGCCTGTCCATAAGCAGCAGCACCAGCCGGTGAATCGCCGAAGGGCGGTCGGCAAGCGACCGGCGAAGAGCAAGCAAACGCAGAACCGCTCATACTATCGACGGGGGTAAGGATACCCCTCTCATCCTTCAAGGAGGATTGTCATGGCAGGTGGAGATTTCACCCGAATCGCAGGAAACGTCGCGGCACTGCAGGCGTTGAACTCGCTGTCGATGATCAACAACAAGCTGGGCATCTCGCAGTTGCGCCTGGCGACCGGCAAGCGCATTAACAGCGCGGCGGACGACGCGGCCGGCCTGGGCATCGCGACGAAATTGGACTTCAAGCAGCGCGGTCTGGGGCAGGCGTTGAGCAATATCGGCGACGCCATGAACCTGATCGCGACCTCTGAAGGCCATCTGAGCAACATGAAGGACATCCTGGCGGTCATGAAGACGAAGGCCGAGCAGGCCGCCAACGACACGCTGGGAGCCGACGAGCGCACGGCGATCCTGACCGAAGTGCAGAAGCTGAACGCGCAGATCGACGCCGAGCAGTCGCAGGCGAAGTGGTCGACCAACTCGCTGCTGGGCACCTCGGCCAACAGCCTGTCGTTCATGATCGGCGTGCAGAACACCGACGTGTTGAGTTTCAACGTGGCCGGCGAAGTGTTTGGCACGGCGGACACGACGTCGAAGTTTGACTCGGCGGGCCTGGGCGTGGATGCGCGCGTCGCGGCCGCGGCGGCCGTGGCGGGTCAGGCCGGCGTTGGCTCGGCGGTCAACGGCATTTCTGGAACGGTCGGCACATCAGTCAACTCGCAGCCTCTCGCCGACGCCATCGCCACGGGTCACTTTTCGGTCAACATCGCCTTCACCGGCGCTGGGGCCGGCAACGGCGGCTCCTTGGTGGCCACGCTGGTTGATGCCAACGGCACGGCATTGACGGTGGATCTCGACGGCTCCGGCTCCGCCGGTGGCGTGGGTACCGCTGCCACGATGGCCGTGGCGACGGCGACCGCCACCACGACGGTCGATTTTGGCAACGGCATCAAGGTCGACGTCGCTGGCCTGGACGAGACCAAGAACCAGTCGGCGACCTACTCGTTCAACTACACGTCGGCCACGTCGGGCGGCGCGAACGCGGTGGACACCATCGCGCACGCGCAGAGCTTCATGACCTCCATCGATAGCGCCTCGACCAAGGTTTCCAAGGCGCTGTCGTACATCGGTTCGCTGATGAACCGGCTGTCGTACCAGGAGCAGAGCGTCACAGTAGCGCAGACGAACACCTCGGCGGCGTACAACCGCATCATGAACGCCGACATGGCGTTCGAGCAGGTTGAAGCGACGAAGTACTCGATTCTGCAGCAGACAGCGACGGCGATGCTCGGCCAGGCCAACACCCGGCCGCAGAACATCCTCTCACTGTTTCGCTAGTAGCGCAGGTGGGGTGGAGCTTGACAACGGCCCCGGTTTGATAGCCGCGGTTGAGCCCCGCAACAACGGTCCCGGGCTGATGCTGATGGCCAGCTTCGAGCCCCGCAACAACAGTCCCGGACTGCTCATCTCGATACAACTGTAGAGTAGGCGCGCCGGACCGCAAGGCCCGGCGCGCCTGACCCCATCACATTGACCGGGGAAGAGGAACTGTCCCATGTACGCAAGACAGAATATCGGCAAGACCTACCGCGAGCATCAGGTTGAAACCGCCAGTCCGGTTGAGCGGCTGCTGATTGTGTACGATTTCGCGATCCTGGCCTGCACCCGCCGCGATCTGGAGCGGTTGAGCCGCGCGCTGGGTGTGCTGATCGAGGGTCTTGACTTCAATTATCCCGAGGTGGCCAACCGCATGCTGGCTATCTATCAGTGGTGCGGCGAAGTGGGCCGCAAGAAGGAATTCGACGAGGCCGCGCAGGTTCTGAATGAACTGCGCTCGGCGTGGGCCGCGGTGGCCCAGCGCGAGCGGAGCATCCCGGTGGGTATGCCGGTGGCCGCGGGCGCGTATGCCGAGGCGCGGCTGAGTGTGTCGGGTTAACGGTCTGCGGCAACTGGTGATGATAGACGCTGGCGGATAACCGCCGCCGCCGCGGAGGACGTATGGCAAGCATACCGGGCATCGGTTCAAATATTCCATCCCTGTTCGATAGTCTGATCAGCAACGCGACCGCTCAGGCCAGCAGGCCGATCACCCTCTTGAACAATCAGAAAAGCAGCTTGCAGGCGACGCTGACGCTCTATAACGACGTCAACGGCAGGCTCACCGATCTGAAGACGGCCATCGACGCGTTTACCGCCGACGGCAGCTCGGTTTTCGGGACTAAGAAGACGGCGGTCACAAACGGCGACAGCCTGTCGGGCGACGTGTTGCGCATTACGGCCGGCGCGGACGCCTCGGTTGGCGACTACGCGGTGACGGTCAGCAACCTGGCGCGGGCGCAGTCGGTGCGCTCCGATACGCAACTGTACGCCGATCAGGCGCTTGGCCTGTCGGGCACGTTCGTGATTGGCGGCGCAGCCGCGCGGGCTGTTTCAAACGCGCAGCCGCTGGCCGGAACCGTATCGGCGTTTGGCACAAGCGCCACGCTCGTCGCCAACCAGTCGGAACTCTCATCGGGCACCTACTACGTCGAGACACGCCAGAATCCGACGTCCAGCACCTGGCAGTTTCGCGTTGTCAACAGCGACGGCCAGGCCGTCAATATTGCCAACCAAGCCGGCGGCAGTACCACGATGACGAGCGACTGGCAGTCGATGCCGAGCGCCGGCGGCGTGATCGACACCGGCCGCGGCCTGACGTTCACCCTGGACGCGACGGGCGGCTGGCAAGCCGGCAGCCGCGGCACAACGGCGGCGTCGGTCGCCTACACCGCCAAAGGCGCGACGATCACGGTCACCGCGAGCGATACGCTCAAGACGATCGTCGCCAGCATCAACAAAGCTTCGATCGTGGCGGGCAACGAGGCGGCGGCCAGCGTCGTCAACAATCACCTGGTATTGACCTCGGAGAGCACCGGCACCGGTCACACCATTGCCGTGGCCGATACGAGCGGCAGCGTGCTGCAGTCGCTGGGCATCCTCACCGGCGCCGGCGCATTCAAAAATGTGTTGCAGGCGGCCGAGGATGCGACGTTCTCGGTCAACGGCATCTCGGTGACCCGGCAGAGCAACAGCGGTCTGACCGACGTGATCAGCGGCGCGACGATCGAGCTGGTGGCCGAAGGACGCAGCGCGTCCGTCAACATCCAGACCGACCGCGACGCGGTCAAGGCGAAGATCCAGCTACTGCTCTCGAAATTCAACACGATGCAATCGTACCTGAAGACGCAGGCAGGCACGACGGCGTCGGGTACCACGTTCAAGCGCGGCGGCCTGGCGGGTGATGTGGTCTTCGCCCGGTTGCGCTCGGCGCTGTTTTCAGCGTTCTCCTCGGTGGCGAGCGCGATGCCGGCCGGCGCGCCGGCGTCGATGCGCGAAATTGGCGTTACGCTTGATCCCAATCTAACGGCGACCATCAGCGAGGCGTCGGCGCTCGAGGCGGCTTTGGCCGGCAACTACAAGGACGTGGAGGCGTTGTTCGACGCGATCTCCACGCGCCTGGCAGGCGTCATCGCCCCGTATCTGGCGACCGACACGGGCGTGATTGCCTCGCGGATCAGCACCACGCAGAAGCGCATGAAGTCGATCGACCAGCGCGTGGCCTCGCTGGGCGACCTCGTGAAGCGGCGCGAGGCTACGTTGCGCAAGCAGTACAGCGATCTGCTGTCGCAAGTCAGTACGATGTCGGCCCAGGCGCAGAACGTCAACGCGATGCTGGGCGGCAGCATCAATATCAGCGCATAGTCGCCGGGACACGGTGCATTGCGAAGCGAGTTAATCATGGCACGCAACAAAGCAAATGGTACAGCCGAATCAACCGTAGCCCAGTTGGTAGTCGACGTGCGCTCCGGGGCGATTGCCTTGCAGATTCTGTCCGAGCACAGCGGCGAAGTGATCGAAGAGGCCAGCGGGAAAGATGCCGAGCGCTTGTCGAACCGCCTGGGACTCAGCCCGTCGCTATTCTTCGGCCATCGCGCCGACGATGGGACGCGCGGCGGTGCTTCCGAGGTGCGTGCAATTTACGCACCGCTGTAGGCTGACCGCAGGCAGGCACAACCGGATCATCACACCCCCGGCATCACACCGGGGGTTCGTGTTATACTCATTCACCTTGACAATGTCCCAATAGCGGGTGTGTGGGCGTAGCCGCCGCGCCAATCCCCTTGACTTGCGCCCCCTCCCAGCTTCGCTGGGAGGGGGTCGGGGGGAGGGCAGATTGTTGTCACACCGTATGCGCATGTGGCAGGCTGATGGGGACATACTCAAGCGGAAATAGTATTAGTCGCAGGCACAAAAAGACCGGCGCTGGCACGTGCGCGGCGCCGGTCATCGTTACACAGCAGTTGTGGTTACTTCTCGATCGGATTCACCAGCGCCATGCTCTTGACGTGGTAGGTGCAACACTCGTCGCCGTCGGCGATGCACGTGTTCAACTCCACGGGCCTCCGCATAATGCTCGTAATGATCTGCTTGTCCAGTTGGCATATCTCCGGATGGATCTGGCGGACCCGCTGGTAGGGGCAGTTGTACTCTTTCAAAAGGTACTCGCCATTGACATCCTCATAGCGCACCAGGAAGCCCTCTGCGCCCAGCAGCAATACGAGCTTATCAATCTTCTGCTGCACACTGGCGCCCGCCAACTGCCTCTGACTGTCCGCCGTGATCGTCTCAGCCATGCCCTGGAAGATCTTTTCGACCTGATCCGGGGTCGCGAACTGCTTCACCTCGCTCAACAAGCGCTCGGCCAGCACGTCATACGAGTGCGGCAGTTGCTCGCGGCCGATGGTTGTGATCGAATAGGTGTTGAACGGCCGTCCCACCGTGCCGCGCACCTTCTTTATCGCGATCAAGCCGTCGCGCTCCAGCAGGTTCAAGTGGTAGCGCACGGAGATCGGCGCCAGCCCGAGCGACTCGGCAATGTCGTTGACCGTCGTATTGGGGTGCTCGTTGATGATGCGCAGTATTTCCAGGCGGGAACCATCCATGATACAATTGCCTCGCAAGCGACCCATAAGCTGACGTGGTTACACACACAGCATTATACAGATACGGTGGCAGGTTGTCAATTTTTATGATATCTATGATAGGTATTGACGGTTCTGCCGCCTGATGATATAATGGCGGCACGTTATTCAATCCGAGATTGGAGTGGAGGCAAGCGCATGAGCACCTTGGAACTGGAACAAGTCGTTAACCTGACGCCGGCCGCATCGCTGCGGGTGAAGAGCCTGCTGAACGAAAAGGGTCTGCAGGGCTACGGGCTGCGCGTTTTCGTCGGTGGAGGCGGGTGCGGCGGCCTGCAGTACGGCATGGCGTTTGAGAATGAGGAGCAGGAAGGCGATTTCGTCATGAATTTCGACGGCGTCAAGGTCATGGTGGATTCGATGTCGTCACAGTACCTGATGGGCGCCAATGTCGATTACATCGACAACATCATGGGCGGCGGCTTCAAGATCGACAACCCGAACGCGGTGTCGACCTGCGGTTGCGGTCATTCGTTCAAGTCCAGCGAGCAGTCTGCCGGCGCCTCGAGCGAAGCGGGTTGCGGCTGCCATTAGCCGGGCCCCATTCAGGCGGAGTCGTTTTCCGTATCCTGACTGGACACTACCGGCGAGGCCGGCCACGGGTCGGCCGCGCTGCCTACCGGCAGGGAGCGATCCCCGTAACCTATTTGAATAGGCTAACAGGGCGTGTCGCCTGCCGGCTTTTTTGCGCGTGTGACGTATAATACTGTGCATTCCGGGTGTTGCTCATGACGAAAGTGTTGTTTGTAGAGAAGCAGGTCGACTACGAGCCGCAGGGCATTATGACGATGTCGGCCGTGCTGAAGCAGGCCGGGCACGACGTGCGGCTGGCAATTGCCGCGCAGGAAGACCCGCTCAAAATCGCGCTGGACTACCAGCCGGACATCATCGGCTATTCCTCGATGACCGGCTCGCAGCGCTACTATCTCGAGTTGAATCGCCGCCTCAAGGAATCGCTGGGCGGCAAGTTTCACGCCATCATGGGCGGCCCGCACCCGACCTTTTTCCCTGATATCATCAACGAAGACGGCCTGGACAGCGTCTGCATCGGCGAAGGCGAGTATGCGCTGCTGGACCTGGCCGACTCCATGGCCAACGGCGGCGTGCGGGCGGACATTTACAACCTGTGGATCAAGCACGACGGCGAGATCGTCAAGAACCCGGTGCGCCCGCTGATTCACGACCTGTCCAGCCTGCCGATGCCCGACCGCGCGCTGGTCTACGACAAGCACCTGTACACGCGCAACAGTCCGATCAAGCACTTCATGGGTTCGCGCGGCTGCCCGTACCAGTGCACGTATTGCTTCAATCACGCATACTATCAAATCTATAAGCGCGAAAAGCGCGGCCACCAGCGCGATGTGGATCACCTGTGCGACGAGATCAACTGGGTCGCCCAGCGTTACCGGATGGATCAGGTGATCTTCCTCGACGACCTCTTCATCATATTTAACGACTGGCTTGAGGAGTTCGCCGAGGTCTACCCGAAGCGCGTCGGCATCCCATTCTTCTGCAATGTGCGCGCCAACCTGATGACGCCGGAGAAGGTGGCGCTGCTCAAGAAAGCCGGCTGCACGACCGTCAGTATGGGCGTCGAGGCGGGCAACGACCGCATGCGCAACGACCTGCTCAAGCGCAAGATGACGCGCGAGACGATGATCGAAGCCGGCCGCATGATCCGCGATGGCGGCATCCACCTGTCGGCCACGAATATCCTCGGCATCCCGACCGGAACGCTGGAGGATGACCTGTTGACCATGCAGGTCAACTCCGAGGCGCACATATCCTACGCGCACGCCTTCCTGTTCCAGCCGTACCCCGGCACCGAACTGGGCCAGTTTGCCGAGCAGAACGGCTTCATGGCCGGCACCTACGACGATATCGGCGAGATCGCCTGGGACTCCTCGATCATGGTCTTCCAGAGCGAGGATGAGAAGCGCCAGATCGAAAACCTGCAGCGCTGGTTCGCCATCGGCGTCGAGTTTCCGTGGCTGACGCCGACCATCCGGCAGTTGATCAAGGCGCCGCGCAACGGAGCGGTGGACGGCGCGTACTGGATGATCGAGAAACTGTGGCGCGGTTATGCGATCAAGAACCGCATTCACCCGCACAAGCTGTCGGCTCGCGAATTCTTCGAGGCCGTGCGGCACTTCATGGCCATGGATGCCTAGACGGCCATGCCCCGGCGCTACTTCACCGTCGACGACGCCAACGCCCTGCTGCCGGAACTGACCACATTGCTGCAAAGCATGCTGGAAGCGCGCCAGCACATGATCGACTCGCGGCCGAACTGGGAGCCGATTGTGGACAAGGCGCGCGGCAACGGCGGCGGGGCGCATGGCCGCGCGCTGTACCACGACACATTGACGATCTACGCGACGCTGGAGCGCATGACCGAATGGGGCATCCTGATCAAGGATGTCGATAGCGGGCTTGTGGACTTCCCGCACATGCGCGACGGCCGCGAGGTGTACCTGTGCTGGCGGCTGGGCGAGCCGCGCGTTGCGTACTGGCACGACACCGATTCCGACTTCGCCGGGCGGCAGCCGCTGTAGGCGCCCTCCGCACAATAGGCACGGCACACTTGTACGATCTGCACAATCATCTGCTGCCCGGCGTGGACGACGGCGCGAAAGACTGGGACATGGCGCTGGCCATGGCGCGCATGGCTTACGCCGACGGCATCCGCGGCATGGTCTGCACCCCGCACAACTCGGCGTGGTGGAACCATTACTTTGAGGACAAGATCGCGCCGCTGACGCGCGAGTTCGCGCAGCGCGTGCGCGACGCCGGGCTGGAAATGGAGATCGGCGCGGGCAGCGAGATCTACATCGATCTGGACATCCTGAAGCGGCTGCAGGACGGCCGCGCCGCGCCGCTGAACGGCACCCGCTACCTGCTCGTCGAGTTGCCGTTCACCAGTTGGCCGTTGTATGCAGAGCAGGTGGTGTTCGAACTGCAGACGGCGGGCTACATCGTCATCCTGGCCCATCCCGAGCGCTATACCGCCGTGATGGAGAAACCGTATCTGATGCAGGGCATGGCCGATCGCGGCGTCATCGGACAAGTGACGTCCGGCAGCCTGGAAGGCAAGTTTGGCAGTCGCGCCCAGAAGACCGCCATGCAGTTGATCGAGAATCACTGGGCGCACTACATCGCCACCGACGCGCACGAGTTGAGCAACCGCACGCCGACGCTGCGCGCGGCGCACGACGTCCTGAAGGCGCACTTCGGCGAGGCACAGGCCACCGCCATGTGTGTGACCATTCCGCGCCAGATCTTTCATGACGAAGAGGTCTCGCTGGAGACGCCTCACACGTGGGATTCGCAGCCGCACCGCAGCCTGTTCAGTTCGCTGTTCCGGCGGCAATAAGCACGTGACGTTTATCACAGGCAAACCGGCGCATTTGGCTGATAGCGGCTGCGCGGCAGCGCCGCGCGCATGCCCGGTTCGCTGTGGGAGGTATTTATGAAAGTCGTACTGATTAACCCGAAATTCCATCTGCCGATCGACACGCGCAAGACCCCGCACCTTGGCCTGGCCTACCTGGCGGCGGTGTCGGAGCGACGCGGCGATGAGGTGTACCTCTACGATGCCGATGTCGAGGACGAGCCGCTGGCGGAGTTCATCCAGCGCGTCAAACCCGACCTGGTTGGCATCACCTCGAACACGCCACAGGTCAAGCAGGCCTGGCGCACGGCCGACGCCATCAAGTCGGTCTGGGACGTGCCGGTCGTGATTGGCGGGCCGCACCCGTCGGTGCTGCCGGAAGAATCGGCCGCCAAGCCGGGCATCGACATTGTGGTCGAGGGCGAAGGCGAGGAAACCTGGATTGATATCAGCGACCGGCTGGAGCGCTACAAACGCGACGTGCCGGAGTTCAAGTCGGCGGACTTGTTGAGCGTGCACAGCGAGGTGTTGGAGCCGATCTACGGCATCACCTACCAGACATCCGATGGCCGCATGCACCGCAACCCGGAGCGGCCGCCGATCATGGACCTCGACTCGCTGCCGTTCCCGGCCTACCGCTTCTTCAAGATGGATCGCTACAGCAGCCTGCAGCCGGCCATGGACGCGGTCAATGGCGCGCGCTCGTTCAGCATGATGACGTCGCGCGGCTGCCCTTACCGCTGCACCTTCTGCTCGCAGTCGATCATGCCGATCAAGTGGCGCGCGCGCTCGCCGGAGAACGTCGTGGCCGAGTACCGCCACCTGATCCGCGAACTGGGCGCCGAGGAGATCGGCTGGCTGGACGACAGCGCCAACATTCGCGTCAAGCGCATGCATGAGATCTGCGACCTGCTGATGGCGGAGGGGTTGAACACGGTGCCGTGGATCATGATCAATGGCATCCGCGCCAACCTGGCCGACGAGGTGACGCTGCGCAAGATGAAGGATGCCGGCTGCAAGCGGCTGGCATTCGGCGTCGAAACCGGCGACGAGGACATGCTGGTCTCGATCGACAAGCGCATCGACCACGACACGATCCGGCAGGCGTTCAAGAATGCAAAGAAAGTCGGCCTGGAGACGATGGGCTTCTTCATCATCGGCCTGCCGGGAGACACCGAGCAGACGATCGAGAAGACGATCAAGTTCGCCATCGAGGTCGACCCGCTCGTCGCCAACTTCTCAATGATGACGCCCTATCCGGGCACGACCGTCTACGAGATTGCGACCAAGAAGGGCCGCATGCTGATGAAGGACTGGGAGGACTACGTCTTCTTCGAGGGCAAGGCGCGCTATGAATTGGGCGACATGACGGCCGAACTGGTGGAGCGCAAGTGGAAGGAAGCGTATCGCCGCTTCTACCTGCGCCCCAGCCGCGTGGCCAAGACGCTGACGCGCGCCGCCACGTGGAAGAACCTGCCGCGCACCGTGGGCATGGCCTTCAAGGTCGTCTTCCCGCGCGCGACCAAGGACGAACTGAAGCCGGTGCTTGAGAGCGCCTCGGTGGCCGGCGGTTAGCGCGTATTCAGGTGAATGTCATGAGCACGACCACTGCAATTCAGACGCCCCCTGCACAGCGGAAACGACCGAAGCCAACGGCCGTCCCGACTATCGGTGACGCCTCGGTGTCGGTCAATCTGCGGCCGTTCAGCGCGGACGAATATGAGGCGATGACGCGCAGCGGCTTGCTGGGTGAGGACGACCGTTGCGAACTGCTTGAAGGGGAGATCATCGAAATGAGTCCGATTGGCAGCCGGCATGCCAGCGTCGTCGCGCGCCTGACCGAGCTTCTGATCGAAGTGGTTGCCCGCGCAGCGATTATCTGGACACAGAACCCGGTTCGGTTGAACGATTTCTCGGAACCGCAGCCGGACGTTGCAGTGCTTCGGCGGGACGAGTCGCGCTACGCAGGCGCGTTGCCGGTCCCGACCGACATCCAGGTGCTCATCGAGGTGAGCGATACCTCGCTGGAAGTTGACCGCACGATCAAACTGCCGCTATATGCTCGCAACGGCATACCGACTGTCTGGCTAATCAATCTTGCGGATGACGTTGTCGAGGCGTACACGGATCCGATTGAATCGGCGTATGCAACGCAGCGTGTTGCTCGTCGCGGTGAGCGTTTGAGTCTCCCGCGATTTCCAGACTCCTCGATGTCGGTGGACGATGTACTGGGCGCGGCAGCCGGTTAGCGTAGCGTGGGAGTCATAGAACTTTGAAACGTTTGTGGCTGGACCTGGGCGATCTGGGCGTGTATGTGCGCCCGGCCGGCGCCCACGACCGCTGGCAGGATCACGGTCTCGGCCTCCTGCGCACGATCATGCAGCAGAACGGCGTCGAGAACGACCTGTTGTCGACGCGCTCGCTCAAGGCGTGGAAAGACCTGCCGAAGCTGCTTGAAGGCTACGACATGCTGATGATGAACGTGCGGTCGTATACCTTCCCGTTTGCCTTCAAGGCGGCGCAGGAGTTCAAGAAGGTCAACCCGCGCGGGCTGGTGCTGGCCGGCGGCATGCACGCCACCGTCGCGCCCGACGAGATGGAGGCGATCGACGCCTTTGACAAGATCGTGCAAGGGCCGGGCGAGCACACGATCGTCGAACTGGCGCAGGACCCGGCGGCGTTCCCGCGCATGGTGATGGGCGTCGGCACCAAGTCGATGGCCGAATGGCCGATGATGGACCGCGCGATGTGGCCGAACCCGCACCTGTCGGACTTCCCGTGGCCGTTGGAGCCGGAGTGCGGCTGGGGTCCCGGGCCGGTCGCGACGATGCTGACCAGCCGTGTCTGCCCGTGGCACTGCGTTTTCTGCAACGAAGCCTCGTTCATCCCGAACATGGGCCGCAAGCCGGTCGACCAGGTGATCGACGAGTTGAACTACCTCGACCGCAAGCACGGCCCGCTCGGCTCGGTGGTCATCCACGACTCGATGTTCTTCCAGCAGCCCGCCTGGCTGCGCGAGTGGCTGGAGAAGTATCCGTCGAAGGCGCGCAAAGTATGGCCGTACTGGGCCGCCGGGCGCAGCGACACGGTGCGCCAGTGGCCCGACCTGTTCGAGGCACTGGTCAAAGAGACGAACTGGAACACCATTTCAATCGGTTTTGAGTCGGGTAGCGACCGCGTGCTGCGATTGCTGAACAAGGAATGCACCGCCGAGGACAATAACGTCGCGATCGACCTGCTGAACCGGGTTGGCGACGACATGGAGCGCGAGGGCAAGGCGCCGCCGAAGTTTTGGGCCAACATCATGCTCGGCATCCCAGGTGAAGAGCCTGCCGACGCATACGATACGATCCGCATGTTGTGGCGCATGAAGCGCGTCCTGCCGTCGATCTCGTATTATGCGCCGTACCCGGGCTCGGCGCTCGGCTACCAGTTGATCGCCGAGGGCAAGAGCCTGATGTCGAAAGACAACTACCACCGCTTCCCCAAGGACGAGAAACTGAAGGGGATCGACTATAAGTTCTACAACCGCCTGCTGGCGGGCAAGTTCGATCGCGAGATCAAGGCCGGGCAGACGCCTTCGGTGCAGAAGAAGTCCGGCAATTTCATGAACTGGTTGATCAAGGCTTAAGGCGCGCATGAGCAGCTTTGCGAACCCGCACCATATCTACCTGTTCAACATGACGAACGGCCGGCAGAAGCTGGCCTACGGCGCGTCGCCGGAAGACGCGCTGGCCATCCTGCAAATGCGCCTGACGGAACGCGAGATGGCGCTGATCATCAAAGACCAGTGCGAGCGCGTCAACCAGCGCGAGTTGCGGAAGTTCATCCTCAATCTCGGCTAGGCGTTGCGGCGCGGCGCTGAATGAACCACGTCCGCGTCCGGACAGCCGGGCGCGGACGGTTCTTTTGCGGCGAAACGCGCGCCGGCACCGCTGTGTGTATTTAAGAGCATTTCCGGCATTGATCTGATACAAACCCAAGAGCGTCATTGCGAGAATATCATGTTGTGGCCCCAGAAACTTGGGCGCGGCCGGCGGCCAAGCCGTCATGCCGGCGAAAGTTGGTGATGCGCCGGGGGCGCACACCCCGCGCATGAGAATAGTCCTGCCAATGGTGGGACGGGTCTTTGACCCGTCCAGTCGGCCAGGTCAAAGACCTGGCCCTACCACAGGACGATCCATTTTCATGGGAGCCGGCATCCAGGGGTGTTGACTCTGGGCCCCGGCTTTCGCTGGGGCGACAACCTGGGCGCCTTGCCGTTGGCCGCAGCGAAGTTTCTGAGCAGGAGCGCCGTTTGCGACGAAGCAATCTCGGTTGGCCGAAAGCCGAGACAGTTTCACCGCCTGCGGGGGGTTGCTCATGAACAGTGCATGGTCGGCGCGGCGCGGGAAGGATTTCTCAGCCGCAACGCGGCTTCGAAATGACAGAGCGCGCGGCGCCGTCATTTCGAAGGCACGCAGTGCCTGAGGAATCTGCCGGTGCCGCCTGTTGCTCCCGGCATAGAGTTATCGCCATGACGACTGTGGGAGGCCGTATCGGACAAATCCGGAAAACGCTCCAGGGAACGTGACTATGCCATTTCTTGCTCTGCCCGACGCCGAACTTTTTTACGAAGTGACGGGCGCCGGCCCCGCGCTCGTCTTCGCGCACGGGCTCGGCGGCAACCACCTGTCGTGGTGGCAGCAGGTGCCGTTTTTCCGCGAGCGCTACACCTGCGTGACATTTGCGCATCGCGGCTTCGCGCCGTCGCGTGATGCGTCGGGCCGGGGACCGCGCGCCTTTGCCGATGATCTGGCCGCGCTGATAGACCACCTCGGCTTCACGGATGTTCGCCTGGTGGCGCAGTCGATGGGCGGTTGGACGTGCACCGCCTACACGCTGGCGCACCGCGAGCGGGTGCGCGCGCTCGTGCTGGCCGACACGGTTGGCACGCTGACGCACTCCGATATCGACAGCCATTTTGGGCGCGGCGGCGGCGAGGCCAGCCTGTTCGCGCGGGGCATCCACCCGGCGGCGGGAGAGCGCATGGCGCAGGAGCAGCCAGCGCTGCACTTTCTGTATCGAGAGATCGACGGCCTCAGTCATGCGCTGGACAAGCAGTCTGTGCGGGCGATGCTGGCTCAGATGCGCGACACGCCGGTGGAGTCGTTCGCCGCGCTCGGCATTCCGCTGTTGTGCATCGCCGGCGATGAGGACATCGTGATCCCGCCGGGCGCCGTAGCGGCACTGGCTGGACTGGTGCCCGGCGCGCGGCTGGCGCGTGTGCCGGAGGCGGGGCACTCGGTCTACTTCGAGCGTCCGCAGACGTTTAATCGCCTCGTGGACACATTTTTGGACGGCACCGGCTAACCGCCGGCGCGGAGGAGCCTATGTTCGGTCGTCGTGGTCGGATGGGACGCCCGCGCCCGTTGCGGCGCCTGGCGCGTGCCGTGGGCTTGCTGGAGCCGCGCCCGCGTCAGATGGTGAACGAAGCGCATGCACTTGAGGCGGCGGGGCGTCACGCCGAGGCGGCCGCGCTCTTCGCGCAAGTGGCTGATCTGGCGGCACAGCACGGCGTGCTCGACCGCGCCGGCAACCTGTCGCTGCAGGCGTCGCGCTGCCTGCTGAACGGCGGCGACGCGGCCGGCGCGCTGGCGCGCGCGCGGACCGGCCTCAACTTGCTGGTGCAGGCCGGGCGCGAGCACCGCGCCGCGATGTCGTTCCAGATGGCAGTCGATGCGTTGCGCGCGCAGGGACATGCCGCGGAAGCGGCTGCGCTCCAGAAGGAGTTTACGTCGCTGGCGCAAACGGCCGCGGCGGACGAGCCGGACGACGAGCCGGCCGCGCGCGGTCACCTGCCGCCAAAGTGCGTCAATTGCGGGGGCCCGCTGCGCCCCGGCGACGTGGATTGGATCGACGACGCCACCGCCGAGTGCCCGTACTGCGGGTCGGCAGTGCGCGCCGGCTCGTAGCCCATGCTCAGCCTGATTGCCCGCCTGCCGCTCTACCAGTCGTTCTACCGCTGGGGTTTCCCGCGCATGTTGCCGTTCAGCGTCGTCGTATCGCTGTCGTATCGCTGCAACTCGACCTGCGCGACGTGCGATGTCTGGCGCAAGCCGAACGACGACATGACGCCGCAGGAATGGCGGCGCGTGTTCCGTCATCTCGGGCACACGCCGTTTTACATGACCTTCACCGGCGGCGAGCCGTTCCTGCGCACCGACATGCACGAAGTGGTCATCGCGGGCTACGAGGAGTGCCGCCCGGCAGTCATCACCATCCCGACGAACGGCATCCTGACCAAGCGCATTCTCGACCGCGTCGCGACGATCTGCGATGCCGCGCCGACGGCGCAGATCGGGCTGAACCTGTCGCTTGACGGCATCGGCGCGGACCACGACGAGATTCGCGGCGTGCCCGGCAACTGGGAAAAGGCGATGCAGACGTGGGCCGGGTTGAAGGCGTTGCAGAAGACGAAACGCAACCTCGTGCTCACCGTGCACACGGTGCTCTCGAAGTTCAATATCGGAAAAGCAAAGGCAATCTACGATGGCTTGCAGTCGCTGTCGCCCGATTCGTACATCACCGAGGTCGCCGAGGAGCGCGTCGAACTGGACACCGTGGGCTGGGGCATCACGCCGCCCGCGAACGAGTACGACGCCGTGGCCGACTTCCTGTCGGACAAGGCGCGGGCGTGGCCGGCTCGGGGCATCGCGCGCTTCACGCAGTCGTTCCGCGCGCAGTACTATCAGCTCGCCAAGCGCACGCTGGCCGAGAAGCGCCAGGTGATCCCGTGCCTGGCCGGTTGGGCGTCGGCGCATATCGCGCCGAACGGCGATGTCTGGTCGTGTTGCATCCGCGCCGAGGCGGTGGCCAACCTGCGCGATCACGACTACAACCTGCGGCCGGTCTGGTTCGAACACCAGGGGCGGTTGCGCGCCATGCGTCGCTCGATCAAGAACCGCGAGTGCTACTGCCCGATGGCTAACGCCAGCTACGCCAACATGCTGCTGCACCCGCCGACGCTGGTCAAAGTCAGCAGCGATGTGCTGCTGCACAGTGTCGCAAATCCCAAATCCCAAATCTCAAAGCCCAAACCCCAAAGCGCGTGACATGGCAGGGCATAGAGGCAGATCGCGTACAACAATGCGAGGCGTGACGAACACGCGAATGGCGGGCAGCGCGCTGTGTTGGGACTTGGGATTTGGGGCTTGGGATTTTCTTACTGTCCGAAATTAGCCGGGATGATCGTCAGCGTCCGCGCGGTCAATTCCGTCGGCAGCGCCTGCTGGCCCTGACCCTGTCCGCCAAACCCGCCCTGCGGAGTGTCCGTTCCGATCAGCACGCGCGAGCCGGGCTTGATGTCGCTCAACGCGCCGCCGGTGAGCTGTTCGACTGTTGCGCCATCGGCCAGCGTGACCTTGACCGACTGTGTCTGCTGGCCGCGCACGACCGAAACAGTCAGCGTGTTGCCATCAACTTTGTCCACGGTGCCGTTGTATCCCGTGAGCAACCGCGCCAGGCCGCGTTGCACGCTGTTGGCGTTGCCGCCGCTGGCAGCCGGGGTGCCGTTGTTTGTCTGCCCGTTCGCGCCACCAAAGCCGCCGGCGCCCTGGCGCGCCGGATCCGTTGTGATGGCCGTTCGTGCGGCGACGCCTTCAGACAGGCCGACGGAGTGCCCGCTCTGGTAGGCGTAACCGTAAACGGTCACGCCGAAGGATAGGAAGATCACCGTAACGAGGACAAAATTGAGTTTCATAGGCAGCTTCTCCGAATCAGAGTATTATACTGTTTCAGTTTGATCATGTCCCCGTAGCTGGGGGGCAAGTGCGGTTGTCACCCTCATCCCCTGGCCTCTTCTCCCCCGCGCGCGGGGGAGAAGAGGAAAAGCTGATTGGGGAGGGCGGCGATTGCTAATTAGTGCTGACACATGCAACAATCGCTTGGGGACATACTCATCACAAAATAGTATTACGCCTGTGCAAACGCGCAGCGCACCTGGTAGGTTTCGAAATGTGATGGCGGCCGGACGGTCCCGGCATCCCCGTCTGATATTCGACGCCATATGGCGAGACTCCCGGTTCGCTTCTGGTTCCGGAAGTCTCGCCACCGCGGCCCGTACTATTCGGTTGTGTTATTCAGTTGTTGGCGCAGTCGATACTAGCGGCCGCGATGCGGACCCGGTTTTCCGGCGGGGCCGCTGTACTTGAACTGCAGGTAGTTGTCGATCCGCTGGTTCAGGCCGTCCTTCAGTTTGGTCGCCTGGTCGGCCGTGAGCTTGCCATCCTTGACGGCCTGGTCGATCTGCGCGGTTTCGGCATCCACGATCGCCTTCTTCACGGTATCCAGCGCAACACCCTTTTCCTTCGCCAGGTCCGCGACCGACTTGCCCGAGCGCAGCGCGTTGGCCAGGTCCGGCGTCGTCATGTTGAGCGCCTTGGCTGCGGCGTCGCCGCCGATCTTCAGCGCGCGGCCCATCATGCCGCCAACCGGACCGGGGTTGCCACGGCCAATCGGGCCGCCCTGACCGGGAAGGCGCGGGCAGTCCGCCCAGTTGGCCGCATCAATCCGTTCCTTCAGCTTGGTTGCCTGGTCGGCGGTGAGCTTGCCGTCCTTGACGCCTTGATCGACGAGTGCCTTGGCGGTGGCCTTCTGCGCGCCCACCAACTTCGACACGTCGATACCGAGTTGCTTGGCCAGTTCGGTATCCCAGGCCTGGCAGCGGTTGGTGGCCGTCGCCTGATCGGCCGCCGCAGTCAGCGCCCCGCTGACTACGCCTTGCACATTGGTCTTGGCGAGCGTGGTGCCGACGGTGATCACACCCAGCGCCAACAACACGCCGAAGACGGCTGCGACGATCTTGATCTTCATGCTATTCTCCTTGGTACTCTGCGGTTTGAACTCACGCTATTAAGATAGCCCCGCGCCATAAGAGCCAAATGAGAAAGGCCTGAAATGACGCTACAAGCAAATTAGCTGCGCGAAGTATCGCCCCGCCCTGCATTCGCGGACTACTTGACCCAGATCGGGCTGTAGTCGTTGTAGCCGTTCTGGCTGATATTGTGTTTGCCGCTGCCATCAAGGTTCATGACCCAGATCTGCTTGCGCTCGGCAGCTTCCACGTTGGTCCAGTAGACAATCTGGCTGCCGTCGGGCGAGAACGACGGGTGCTTGTACCACTCCTTGCTGCTCTGCGTGAGGCGTTCATTGGTATTCTCGACCGCGTCGTACAGGTAGATCTCATCATATCCGTTGATCTGGGTCACGAAGGCAATGTGGCGCGAGTCCGGCGACCACACCGCGTCGTAATCGATGCCCGGAAAGCCCGGCGCCGCGCCGGTAACCATAGTTTCGTAGCCCGTCTCGATTCTGTGTGCCCAGATCTGCTGGTCGCCGCCCCGGCCGCCGAGCACACGATAGAACAGGTACTGCTTGGCGTCCGGCGATGTCATCTCGCGGTCGACCAAGGTCTCAAGCGCGTCGCTACAGTTGCACGGCTGCTGCCCGCTGCCGTCGGCGTTCATCATGTACAACGTCGGATAGGCTTCCCGATCGGTCATGAACAAGATCTTGCCGCGCAGCGAGGGCAGGCTCATTGGCGTGCCGATCGGCGCGATCGTCGGTACCGGTCCCATTGGTACGGGCGTATAGGGAATCACCAGCGGCGTGACCGGCGTCGGTGTTGCGGTTGAGAATGGCGCGACCGTGGGCATCAAAACGGTTGGTCTGGGCACCTGGGTCGGCGCGACGTTGTTACTGGCCGGCTGTCCGCCAACACGGACGGCCGTCGGCGCGAATATCGCGGTGCCGGACGGTGTGGCGGCTGTCTGCGGCACGGTGGTGCCATTGCCGCCAGGCCGACCCGCACCGGGTGTGGCGTTCGGGTTGCCGCCGGGGCGCCCGGCGCCTGGTGTGCCTCCGCCCGGTCCACCGGGGCCGCGCGTGCCGCCGGCCCGCGGGCCGCCCGGCGTCTCATTGCCCGCCGTTGCAGCGGTGGTCGCGCCGCCTGGCGCTGTGGTTGCATTGCTGCCCGCATCGCAGGCGGCCAGCATAAGGGCGGCCACGATCAGAACCGCCACCCAGGTTAGACGAATACGCATCAAAACCCTGCCTTCCGAACCAGTCCCGCAGGAGCCCGGCATGCCGCCAGGCCTACGGCCAGTAATGGTCATAAAAAAGTGTGTCGTACAACAACTTCCCGCTGTATACCACGACGCCGAATATGGCCGCCGGCATCTGTGCCCGGCTTATCCAGTGTGGCGTCCAGTCGGCCAGCGGCACCGTGGCGCAGATCGTTCCAACCACGATCGCCGCAGCCACCCGGATCGCCAAACGCCGCCATAGATGTGCGCGGGTGCTCACTGGGGGCATGGCGCGTGGCGTCGGACGTCGTCGCGCCTATTCGTACCGCAGCGCGTCGATCGGATTCAGGCCGGCGGCGCGCGTCGCCGGGTAGACGCCGAAGAACAGCCCGATCGCCGCCGAGAACAGCGTCGCCAGCAGGACTGCGTCGAGGTCGACCACGGCATTCAATTGTCCGCCACTGAGATTCGAAAAGAGCCGCGACAAACCCCAGCCGATGGCGATGCCAATCAAACCGCCGGTGATCGACATGACGACCGCCTCGGTCAGAAACTGCACCAGGATGTCGCGCCGCTTGGCGCCAATCGCCTTGCGGATGCCGATCTCGCGCGTGCGCTCGGTGACCGAGACGAGCATGATGTTCATGATGCCAATGCCGCCGACCACCAGCGAGATCGCCGCGATGCCGCCCAGGAAGGCCGTCAAAATATCCGTCGTCTGCGTGGCCGTCTTCAAAAGGTCATCGAGGCTCGTGACGCGGAAATCGTCGTCGCCCGTCAGGATGCGGTGTCGCTCGCGCAGGATTGTGCTGATGTCCTGAATCGCCGGCTGAATCGACGCCGGGTCGACGACCTGGATGCTGATTTGGCTAACGCGTGTGGCGCCGCGGAAGCGGCCGCCCGCCTCGACGCGCGAGTTCAGTGTGGTGATGGGCATGAACGCGACGTCATCCTGGCTGCCGAAGCCGCTGCCGCCCTTGGCAACGGTCACGCCGATCACGCGGAACGGGATGCCGTTTACCTTGATCGTCTGGTCGACGGGGTCGCCATCGCCAAACAGGTTGGCGGCGGTTGTGGGGCCGAGCACGACCACGGTCGAGCGGCCGGAAATCTGGCCATCGTTGAACCACTCGCCGCTGGCGATCGACACGTTGCGCACGGTCGCATAGGGGGGCGTCACGCCGGTGACGCGCGTACGCGCGTTCTGTCCCTGGAATGTCAGTTGCCCCTGCGCGCCGAACTCCGGCGCGACGTCGGCGACCGCCGGCAGGCCGGCGTCCTTGAGGGCGATGGCGTCGTCGAGCGTCAGGGTGGCCGCGCTGCCTGCGCCCTGGCTGACGCCGCCCTGGTTGCTTGCGCCGGGCTGTATGAAGAGCAGGTTGGTGCCATTGGCCGATAGTGAGCTAAGGATCTGGGCCTGAACGCCGCGCCCGATCGACATGAGTGCGATGACGGCGCCGACGCCGATGATGATGCCGAGCATCGTCAGGATCGAGCGCATCTTGTTGGCAGCCAGGCTGCGCAGCGCGATGCGAACGCTTTCCGTAAGATTCATATCAATCGCCTTTTCATGCGTGTCAATAGACGCGGTGCTCGTCCATATGCTTCGCGATTAGCGGCTTGAGGTTGATTTCCTCACGCTCGATCTCGCCGTCAATCATG
This sequence comes from Chloroflexota bacterium, assembly GCA_016235055.1. Taxonomy (NCBI): domain Bacteria; kingdom Bacillati; phylum Chloroflexota; species Chloroflexota bacterium. The sequence goes on from JACRMK010000017.1 coordinate 45,980, forward strand.
TGGATCATCCGCCGACAGTGCGCTGCAATCTGGGGATCATGCGTAACCATCACGATTGTCACACCCCGATCGGCGTTCAGCGTCTGCAAAATGTGCATGATCTCGGCACCGACCTTGCTGTCCAGGTTGCCGGTCGGCTCGTCGGCCATGATGATTGCCGGGTTGTTGACGAGCGCGCGCGCAATCGCGACGCGTTGCTGCTGCCCGCCCGACAGTTCGGTAGGGCGGTGGTGCGCCCGCCCCGTCAGTCCAACCGACTCCAGCGCCTCCATCGCCAGCTTGCGGCGCTCTTTGGCGCCCGCGTACACCAGCGGTAGCTCGACCTGCGCGATAGCCGCCGTGCGCGAAAGGAGGTTGAACTGCTGGAAGATGAAGCCGATCTTGCGGTTGCGGATCTCGGCCAGTTGGTCGTCGTTCATCGTGCTGACTTCGACGCCGTCGAGCTTGTAGCTGCCGCTGGTTGGCTTGTCCAGACATCCGAGCATATTCATCAGCGTCGACTTGCCGGACCCAGACGGGCCCATGATGGCCACCATCTCGCCGTAATTGACTTGAAATGACACACCCCGCAAGGCGTTTACTTCGACATCGCCCATGTGATAGGTCTTGACGATGTTTGCAACCTCGATAACGGCCCCTTCACGCTTGCTACTAGCGACAGCCACTGGAATCGCTGGCTGTGCATTTCCCCTTTTCAAAAACGCCATGAGGCATACGTCCTTTCAATCTCTGCTGGACAAGCCATCACTTGAACCGCGCCAGCATGAAATCCTGAACCGCCTTGCCGTTGGCGCGCAGCGTGCCGTCCGCGTTCAGCAGGGCGCCGGCTTTGCCGGCTTCCGGGCCGTTCCAGATCGCCGCTGCGAGGCCCAGATCGATTACTTTCTGCAGCCAGGCCGTCACCGCGCTGGCGTTATCGGCGGCCAGCGACAGTTCTTTGATGACAACCGGCAGACCGGCAGTCGCGCGGGCGTATGTGACGGCTTCTTCAAGCAGGGTCGCGTCGGCCAGGTTCCAATTCAGGCTGACGTAGTCCGCGCCCGCGCTTTTGTATGCCGCCATGAATGCGCGTCCGCGACTGATATCGCTCTGCATTTGTGGCGGCAGCCGGTCCAGGCTGCGCGCGGCGCACAGAGTGGCGGTTGATGCGGCGTCCATGGCGCGCTGGGCGAAGACGCACGCCGTGCTCGCGCCGGCCTGCTCAAATTTGCCGGCCCAGACCAGCATCAGCGCCTGCTGGCTGCCGAGGCCGCCGTTGGCGCATTTGCTGCGGCGGCTGTGGGCGGCGTCGCACGCGGCCTTTAGTTCGGATGCGTAGTCGACCGGCAGGAACGCCGTCGTGTCGGTGCGCGCCTCGTCGTGTTCCACGAAGATCAGTTCGGCCCGGTACTGGTCGATGATGCCCGCGACCGTGCGCTGAAAGGCGGCGGCATCATCGAGCCGCCGATTGGCCGACTGCGTGGCTCGGACACCGAGCGCAATCTTGAGGCCGGATGTTGCCAGCGGCGCGCAGTCGGCGCATGCGCTGCGCCACTGGTCCACCACCACATCAGCCGGGCGGAAGTACGCCGTGCCCAGCGTTTTCGCCGCCGCGATCCGGCGATCAATCGTCCATGTGTCGGAGGGCGCCTGCACCCCGAATATGTTGCGCGCGGCGGATGCGGATGTGGCGGTGCCGCGCGCCGGCTCTGGTGTTGCGACGGCGCCCTGAACCACGACCCGCGTTGCCGTCGGCGTCGGCGGCGCGGGCGTTTCGGTCGGCAGCACCGGGATCGCCCGCGCGGTGGCCTGCGCTACGGGAAGGGACGTGGCCGGGGCCGCCGGCGTGCACGCCACAAGCCCGGCGAAGATCAGAACCGAAAGCCATGCGAATGGTCGTATCATAAGCGGGAAGCGGGCGACCGGCACGCTTCTGCGCTTGTGGCCCGCGCTCTCCTTGTCGTTTTAGCGGCCGACGAACACGGGGCCGCCGCCCGGAGCGCCGCCAAAGCCGCCGGTCGTCGGGCGTGTGGTGGTTGAGGCGATCACAACGACGTCGCCTTCCCTCAAGCCGCTGAGAACCTCGGCATTGGTGTCATTTTGCAGGCCAATCGTAACCGTGGTTGGTACCGGCAGCCCGACGGCGCTCTGGACCTGAACCTGGCGCGTGCGGCCGACCGTGCGGATGGCGCGGTTTGGCACCAGCAGCACGTTCTCGCGCTGGTCGACGATGATACCCACATTGGCGGTCATGCCGGTCTTGATGACGGCCGGATCGACGCCTTTCAGCGTGATCACGACCGGGTAGTTGACCACACCCTGCGTGGTCACGCCCACGAGCGCGACTTGATCGACCGTGCCGGTCAATGCCGTGCGGTCCGGCAGGGCATCCATAGTAATGTTGACCGTCTGGCCCTGCTTCACCTTGCTGATGTCCACCTCGGCCATGTTCACGGTGACCTGGAGCGTGTTCAGATCGGAAATCTGGACGGCCGCCGTGCTGGCGCCGACCTGGAAGAAATTGTCGATGTTCAACTGGGTAACCGTACCGTCGAACGGCGCCACCAACTGCGCGTCGCGCAGGTGATACTGCGCCTGCTGGAAGGCGACCCGCGACTGGTCAAACGAGCTTTGCGCAATCGCCAGATCCTGCGGCGTCGGGCTGGAGAGCAGTTTGTCCAGGCTAGCCCTGGCTGATACAACGGTGGACAGCGCGCTGCGCACGGCCGAGTCGTTGATGCCGATCACCGTGAGATTGAAGTTCGTGACCGCGTTGCTGTAGTCGATCTTGGCCTGCTGCAACGCCACGCTGACCGACGTGAGATCGGTCACACGGTTCAGAACGGCCTGGTCGTAGTCGTTCTGCGCCTTCTGCAGGCTGAACCGGGACTTGTCCACTGAGCTGCGTGCCACGGCGACCTGCGCGTCGTTCAGGCCGGCCTTGCGCACCGCAATGTCGTAGTTCGCCTGCGCGTTTTCGACATTGGCACGGGCCGCGGCCACGTCCGAATCGGTCGGGCCGGCTTTGGCCTGCTCGTAACGCGCCTGCGCCGCATTGAACGACGAGGTGGCGTTGGCCAGCGTCACTTGCAGGTCGGTGGTATCCAATTCGGCCAGCACCTGGCCCTGTTTCACTTTGTCGCCCAACTGCACGAATACGCGGCTGACCGTTCCGGCCGTGCCAAAAGTCACGTTCAGTTGTCGCCGCGCGGCGATCGGGCCTGCACTATTGACGGTTGCGATCAGGTTCCCGCGCGTCACAGTGGCGACTTGCGCCCCGCCGGTCGTCGCCGCTGCCGCCGTCTGGCTGCGCGTGCTGTTGTACACGACAAATGCCGCGCCACCGAGCGAGAGAATGGCGAGGACGATGAGTATGCGCCTCAAAGTCATAGAAACCTCCGGAGAGCTGGGAACATCGCGAAGCGGCGAAGACGGAACACCACAATTATACCGCGATCACACGATTTGTATTGAGTTGATCGGCTACGGCTGTGCCGATCGCCGCCAATGGGTGACTCTTCTCCGATAATGCCTAAACATGCGTGCCAGAGCCGTGCCGTTGATCGGGACACCGTTCCATAATATGACAGTGTAAGATGAGAAGTCGTTGAGAAAGTCCTAAGAATCGCATGCAACCTGCTGCTGACGCTCATAATTGCACACGAACCTAAAAATATGCGCGTCCATATTGACACGCTATTGAACGTATGTTATATTGTCGCGAGTTTGACATATTAAGGACATGAATGATGGAAAGCGATCTACCTGACCCTGCAACGTCCCCAGGAAATCTTCAGCCCTCCCCGGAATGGAGGGCTATCTTTATTTATGGAGGGTGCTTTCATGACTGCCAATTGCCCCGAATGTGACGCCGAAATCACGCTGGGTGACAAGACGATGAAGGGCGAGATTGTCGTCTGCCCGGACTGTGGCGCCGAGTTGGAGGTCGCCAATGTCGATCCGCTCACGCTCGAGCTGGCGCCGGAGGAAGAAGAGGATTGGGGCGAATAGTCGTCGCGCAGCCAAACCGCCATTACCGGCAAAGCAACTGCAAGCCTGCAAGGAGGCCCGATGAAGGTCGGAGTACTGTACTCGCGCGTGCGCGTTGAAGAAAAACTGCTGTTCGATGAGTTGGAGCGCCGGGGCGTTGACTACGACAAGATCGACGACCGCGATGCCGTGTTCGAGTTGAACGATCCCGGACCGTGGAAGAAGTACGACGTGCTGCTCGAGCGCTGCATCAATCACAGCCGCGCATTATACGCGATGAAGATCCTGAATGACTGGAGTATTCCGACCGTCAACACGGCGCATGTGGCGGATGTCTGCGGCAATAAACTGGTCACCTCGTCTCAATTGGTAAAGGCGGGAGTGCCGACCACGCGTATAAAGGTGGCGTTCACGCCGGAATCGGCGCTGAAGGCGATCGAGGAGCTGGGCTACCCGGTGGTCCTCAAGCCGGCCATCGGCTCGTGGGGCCGCCTGCTGTCCAAGATCAACGACCGCGATGCCGCCGAGGCGGTCTTGGAGCACAAGGACGTGCTGGGTTCGTACCATCACTCGATCTTCTATATCCAGGAGTACATCCGCAAGCCGAAGCGCGATATTCGTGCCTTCGTCGTCGGCGACCGCTGCGTTGCCGCGATCTACCGCCATGCCGAGCATTGGATTACCAACACCGCACGCGGCGGGCAGGCCAGCGGCTGCCCTGTGACCGATGAGCTGAACGAAATTTGTGTGCGCGCCTCGCACGCGGTCGGCGGCGGCATCACCGGTGTGGACCTGCTGGAAGACCCGCAGCGCGGCTATCTGGTCAATGAAGTCAACTACACGATCGAGTTCCGCAATTCGATCGCCACGACCGGCGTCAACATCCCGGAGAAGGTGATCGATTACACACTCGCGGTGGGTGAAGGTCAGATCAAGGTGCTGTGATGGGGGCATTGAAGGCAACCATCATTGGCGGCTCGGGTTACGCCGGCGGCGAATTGATCCGCCTGCTGCTGCGCCACCCGCAGGTGGAGATCGTGCAGGTCACCTCGGAGTCTCACGTCGGCGAGTACGTGTACCAGGTGCACCCCAACCTGCGCAAGCAGACGGCCCTGCAGTTCACGTCGCTCGACCAAGTGCAGCCGTGCGACCTGCTGTTCGCCGGGCTGCCGCACGGCGAAACGCAGAAGCGTATCGAGCAGCTTGCGGCGCTGGCGCCGCGCATCGTCGACCTGTCGGCGGACTTTCGATTACATGATGCCGCTGTCTACCAGACGTGGTATCATGAACCGCACAGCGCGCCCGGCTGGCTGCCGAAGTTCGTGTACGGCCTGCCGGAGTTGCACCGCGCCGAGATGGCGAGCGCGAACTATGTGAGCGGCGTCGGGTGCAACGCGACGGCCAGCATGTTCGCGCTGCTGCCGCTGCAGCGCGCCAGCCTGATCGACGAGTCGAAGCCAGTGATCGTCGATATCAAGGTCGGGTCGAGCGAAGGCGGCAATTCGCCGAGCCTGTCGTCGCACCATCCGGAACGCAGCGGGAGCGTGCGCTCGTTCGCGCCGACCGGCCACCGGCACACGTCCGAGATCCAGCAGGAGCTCGGCCTGCGCAACGTGCATCTGTCGATCACGTCGATCGAGCTGGTGCGCGGCGTGCTGGCGACGGCGCACGTCTGGCTGAAAAGCGGCACGGCGGAGAAGGACCTGTGGAAGGCGTACCGCGCGTTTGCCAAAGATGAGCCGTTTGTGCGGATCGTCAAGGATCGCACGGGCATTCACCGCTACCCGGATCCCAAGATCCTGGCGGGCACCAACTGGGTGGATATCGGCTTCGAGCTTGAAGAAGGCACGGGGCGCGTCGTCTCGATCAGCGCGCTCGACAACCTGATGAAGGGCGCGGCCGGCACGGCGGTGCAGGCGATGAACCTGATGTGCGGCTTCCCGGAGACGACGGCACTGGAGTTCGGCGGGCTGCATCCGTTGTAATCCGTAGGGGCGTATTGCATACGCCCTGGGACACATGCAATGTGCCCCTACATATGACTCGGTTGAACGGAATGCCTATGATCGTCGTAAAAATCGGCGGGTCGCGCGGCATCAATATGGACTATGTCTGCGCCGACGCCGCAGCGCTGCTCAAGGACGGGCGGCCGCTGGTGCTCGTTCATGGCGCAGGCAAGGAGACGGACGAACTGGGCGAGAAGCTGGGCTTTCCGGCCCGGCATGTCACCTCGCCGCAGGGGTACACCTCGCGCTACACCGACCGGCAGACGCTGGAAATCTTCGCCATGGCGGCGGCCGGCAAGACGAACACCTTCCTGGTCGAGCGGCTGCAGAAGCTGGGCGTCAACGCCGTTGGGCTGACCGGCGTCAGCGGCCGGCTGATGGAAGGCACGCGCAAAGACGCCATTCGCATCGTCGAAGGCGGCAAGCAGCGCATCCTGCGCGACGACTACACCGGGCGTGTGGAGAAAGTGAACGCGCCGCTGCTGCAGTTGCTGCTGGGCGCTGGCTACTTGCCGGTGCTCGCCCCGCTGGCGATCAGCTACCAGGGCGACGCGATCAACGTGGACGGCGACCGGGCGGCGGCGATGGTGGCCGGTGCGCTGGGCGCGCAGACGCTGGTCATCCTGACCAACGTCGTCGGGCTGATGCGCAGCTTCCCGGACGAGTCGTCGCTGATTACAAACATTGACCGGCATCGGATCGAGCAGTCGCTCGACTTTGCCGAAGGGCGCATGAAGAAGAAGGTGCTGGGCGCCAGTGAAGCGCTGGGACTGGGCGTGCCGCGTGTCGTTTTCGCCGACGGCCGCGTAGAATCGCCCATTCGCCGCGCCATGGAGGGGCACGGAACCGTCATCGCCTGACGGCCCGCCTGCTTATCATGGACGTTGTGAACTATCTGGTCGTTGCGCTGGGTATGCTGGTCGCCGGATCGATCAATGCGATCGCCGGGGGCGGCACGGTCTTCTCGTTTACCGCGCTGGCCTGGACCGGCATGAACCTGATCCACGCCAACGCGACGAATGCGGCGGCGCTGGTGCCGGGCTCGCTGGGCGGCGCGTTCGCTCTGCGCCGCGAACTGGCGGCCCAGCGGCGCAGTTTTGTGATCCTGTTGATCCCGACGCTGGCGGGCAGCCTGGTGGGGGCATTTGTCGTCTCCTCGTCATCCGAGGACACGTTCCGCCGAGTCGTACCGTGGCTGGTGCTATTCGCGACGGGCGTGTTTGCCGGGCGCAACCTGATTGTGCGGATGACCACCGGACAGCCGGCCGTCGGCATGACGGATCCGCGCATCGGCTGGCTCTCCTATGCGGCGGGCATCCTTATGCAGTTCGTGATCTCGTTCTACGGGGGCTACTTCGGCGCCGGCATCGGCATCCTGATGCTGACCTCTCTGAGCATCATGGGCATGCACGACGTGCTGAAGATGAACGCGCTGAAAAATATCCTGGCCGTGGGCATCAACGGCACGGCGGCGGTGTTCTTCATCGCGCGCGGCCTGGTCGACTGGCGGTTTGCCCTGCTCGGCATGGTCTGCTCCCTGACGGGCGGCTACGTCGTGGCGCGCTTCGCCAAGCGCATCAACCAGAACTACCTGCGGGTCGGCATCGTCGTCGCCGGCGTCGTCGTCTCGGCCTGGATGTTCTGGCGGCTCTCCAACTGACACCGCTGATCAACTATGAACTACACGGCAACTCTGGCGCTGGAGGACGGGCTGATTTTGCGCGGCGAATCGTTCGGTGCGCCCGGCGAAGTCTGCGCGGAGGTCGTCTTTAACACGAGCCTGACCGGATACCAGGAGATCATCACCGACGCGTCGTACTGCGGCCAGATGATCGTCTTCACCTGCTCGCACATTGGCAACGTCGGCGTGAACGACGAGGATTACGAGTCGCCGCGCGCGCAATGCGGGGCGATCATCGCGCGCGAGATCGAGCGCACGCCCTCAAACTGGCGCGCGCGACAGTCGCTGCCCGACTGGCTCGTGGCGCAGAACGTCGTCGCGCTCGGCGGCGTGGATACGCGCATGCTGACGCGCCACCTGCGCGATCGCGGTGTGATGAAGGGCATCGTATCGACGCTCGACAGTGACGCGGACAGCCTGGTCGCCAAAGCGCGCGCCTGGCAGGGACTGGAAGGGCGGGACCTGGTGCGCGAGGTGACGTGCGACGAGCCGTACGTCTGGGATGAGGCGACGATGGCCGAGTTTGCGCCACCCGAAACGGCCGCGACGCGCGCGGCGATGGCGAAGGGGCAGGCGTTGGAGCCGGCAAAGCGCCCGCACGTCGTGGTCTACGACTTCGGCGTCAAGCACAACATCCTGCGGCGGCTCGTCTCGTATGGTTGCCGTGTCAGCGTGGTGCCCGCCGCGACGCCGGCCGCCGATGTGCTGGCGCAGAAGCCGACTGGCGTCCTGCTCTCGAACGGTCCCGGCGATCCCGCGGCTCTGCCGTACGCGGTCGAAACGGTGCGCGGGTTGCTGGACGCCGACCTGCCATTGTTCGGCATCTGCCTCGGCCACCAGTTGCTGGGGCAGGCGCTCGGCGGCCGCACCTACAAGCTGAAGTTCGGCCATCATGGCGGCAATCATCCGGTGCAACTGCTGACCACCAACGCGACGGCGATCAGCGCGCAGAACCACAACTACGCGGTCGACGCGGACTCGCTCGACACGACGCGTGTGACGATCACGCGCCGGAGCCTGAACGACAACTCGGTCGAAGGCTTGCGCGTGAACGGCAAGCCGGTGTTCAGCGTGCAGTATCATCCCGAATCGTCGCCGGGCCCGCACGACTCCGACGATCTGTTCGCGGAGTTTGTGGCCGCGCTAGGGAAATCGCAGCGGGAAGTCGCATAATCGTCGATTGACCATCATCCGTATGACGTTGTGCGCCTGACGAAACAACGAGATTCCAGGCCACGGCGAACAGTCCTGTTGACCTGTCATGCTAAGCGCGAAGGCGAGTCCGCCCGAGTTGAGTCTGCCACGCGCGCGAAGCATCTGTGTCGCTGGTATTTAGATGCTTCGCGCGCGTCACGTATTACATGGCGCAAGTTCTGCCTTCGCGCTTCATCCTGTGCCCGCCGTGCACAGGACATGCATGACAAATAGGCGCGGCCAACTCAGCGCGAAGCGTCTTAGCTGCACCGAAACGAAACGCATCCATATCCCATGCCAAAACGCACTGATATCCATACCATTCTGATTATCGGCTCCGGCCCGATCGTGATCGGCCAGGCCGCCGAGTTCGACTACTCCGGCACCCAGGCGTGCAAGGTCCTGCGCGCCGAAGGGTACCGGGTCGTGCTCGTCAACTCCAACCCGGCGACGATCATGACCGACCCGGAGATGGCCGACGCGACCTACATCGAGCCGCTGACACCCGAAGTCCTTACGGAGATCATCAAGCAGGAAAAGCCGGACGCGCTGCTGCCGACGGTGGGCGGGCAGACCGGCCTGAACTTGTCAATGAAGCTGGCCGAGTCGGGCGTGCTGGAGCGTTACGGCGTGGAGTTGATCGGAGCGCGTCTGCCGGCCATCCAGGCCGCCGAGGATCGCAAGCTCTTCCAGGAGACGATGAACCGCGCCGGCCTGCCGACGCCGCGCAGCGACGTGGTGACGACGGTCGCGCAGGCGCAGAAACTGGCCGCCGAGATCGGCTACCCGCTGCTGATTCGCCCGTCGTTCATGCTGGGCGGCAGCGGCGGCGGCATCGCCTACGATGCCGCGCAACTGCCGGTCGCCGTCGAGCGCGGACTGCGCGAAAGCCCGATTCACTCGGTGCTGGTTGAGGAATCGGTGCTCGGCTGGAAAGAGTTTGAGCTTGAGGTGATGCGTGACCGCGCCGACAACTTCGTCGTGGTCTGCTCGATCGAGAACTTCGACCCGATGGGTGTGCATACCGGCGACTCGATCACGGTTGCGCCGGCGCAGACGCTGACCGACAAAGAGTACCAGCGGCTGCGCAATATGGCGCGCACGGTGATGACCGCCGTCGGCGTGGAGACGGGCGGCAGCAATGTGCAGTTCGCCGTCAACCCGGTTGACGGGCGCGTGGTCGTCATCGAGATGAACCCGCGCGTGTCGCGCTCGTCGGCGCTGGCCAGCAAGGCGACTGGTTTCCCGATCGCCAAGATTGCGGCGCTGCTCGCGGTCGGCTACACGCTGGACGAGATCACCAACGACATCACGCGGCAGACGAAGGCGGCGTTCGAGCCGTCGCTTGACTACGTGGTCGTGAAGATCCCGCGCTGGGCGTTCGAGAAGTTTCCGCAGGCCGACCCGGTGCTCGGACCGCAGATGAAGAGCGTCGGCGAGGTGCTGGCGCTCGGACGCACGTTCAAGGAAGCGCTGCTCAAGGCGATGCGCTCGCTTGAATTGCGCGACTGGCGCACAGCCGGCCTCGATTCGTACAGCGTGAAGGCGGCATCGGCGCTGACGACGCCGACCAGCGACCGCCTGCTCAAGATCTTCAGCGCGCTGCGCAACGGGGTGAGCATTGCGGACGCTGCACACGCCACTGGTGTTGATCCGTGGTTCCTGACGCAGATACGTCAGATCATCGATTTCGAGCGCACCCTGGCGGCGGCCGCGCCCAACCCGACGCTGCTGCACGAGGCAAAGCGGCTCGGCATGTCCGACCAGCATATTGCCGCGCTGACCGACGCGACCGAGGATTCCGTGCGCTCCACGCGCCGCACGATTGGCCTTGCGCCGACCTATCTGCGTGTCGATACCTGTGCCGCCGAGTTTGAGGCGTTCACGCCGTACCTGTACTCGTCGTACGAATCGGAGGACGAGGCGCGTACCTCCGACCGCCGGAAGGTGATTATCATCGGCAGCGGCCCGAACCGCATCGGGCAGGGCATCGAGTTCGACTACTGCTGCGTGCAGGCGTCGTATGAGTTGCGCGCGACGGGCTACGAGACGATCATGTTGAACTGCAACCCGGAGACCGTCTCGACCGACTACGATACGAGCGACCGCCTGTACTTCGAGCCGCTGGTGCTCGAGCACGTGCTGGATATCTACGACCGCGAGAAGCCGCTCGGCGTGATCGTGCAGCTCGGCGGGCAGACGCCGCTGAACCTGACGGTGCCGCTGGCGCGCGCAGGCGTCAATATCCTCGGCACGTCCGCCGACGCCATCGACCTGGCGGAAGATCGCGAACGGTTCAGCGCGCTGTTGCGCCAACTCGACATCCCGCAGCCGGAGCACGGCTATGCGAGCGACCTGGCCGAGGCGCGGGTCGTCGCGGAGCGCATCGGCTACCCGCTGCTGGTCCGCCCGTCGTACGTGCTGGGCGGCCGCGCGATGGCGATTGTGTACAACAACGACCAATTGGAATCGCTCACGGCGCGGGCGTTCGAGGCGGGCGACAACCGCCCGGTGCTGATCGACCGCTACCTTGAGGACTCGTTTGAGGTGGACGTGGATGCGGTCTGCGACGGCGAGCGCGTCGTCATCGGCGGCATCCTCGAGCACATCGAGGAGGCCGGCGTGCACTCGGGCGACTCGGCTGCCGTGCTGCCGCCGTACAAGATCAGCGAGTACCATCTCGGCATCGTGCGCGACTACACGCACATGATCGGCAAGGCGCTCGGCGTGCGCGGGCTGATGAACGTGCAGTTCGCCATGAAGGACGACATCATCTACGTGCTCGAAGTGAATCCGCGCGCCTCGCGCACCGTGCCGTTCATCAGCAAGGCGACCGGCGTGCCGCTGACGCGCATCGCCGCGCAGGTCATGCTCGGCAAATCGCTGGCGGAACTCGGCTTCACCGTCGAGCCGAAGGTGGACGGTTTCTTCGTCAAGGAAGCGGTCCTGCCGTTCCGCAAGTTCCTCGGCGTCGATGCCGTGCTGGGCCCGGAGATGCGCAGCACTGGCGAGGTGATGGGGCATGCTTCTCACGTCGGGCACGCGTTCGCCAAGGCCGAAATGGCGGCGGGCGATCCGCTGCCGCTCTCCGGCACGGCGCTGCTGAGCGTCAACGACAACGACAAGGGCGCCATCGTGAAGATCGCGCGCGACCTGCAGCGGCTCGGCTTCAAGCTCGTAGCCACGCACGGTACCGCGCAGGTGCTGAAGGCGACCGGCGTGCCGTGCGAGCGGGTCAACAAGGTCAGCGAAGGCTCGCCGCACACTGCGGACGTCATTCGCGGCGGCCAGGTGCAGTTGATCATCAATACGCCGCTTGGTTCCAGCGCCATCAGCGACGGCGGCAACATCCGGCTCGCGGCGGTATCGACGGGCGTGCCGTTGCTGACCACACTGTCGGCGGCGCTGGCGGCGGTGCAGGGCATCCGCGCCATGCAGGAGAAGGCGTTGCAGTTCCGCAGCCTGCAGGCGCACTACGCGCATGCGAATGCGCGCGAAGCGAGGTGACATATGGAACCAGTTGCCGGGACGGAGATCATCTTCATGGTTGAAGAGGCAGAGGAAGGCGTCTTCGTTGCGCGCGCGCTCGGGTACTCGATCTTCACCGAGGCTGATACATGGGATGAATTAAAGGCGAGCGTGCAGGATGCGGTCGCATGTCATTTTGGCGCGGGCGTCGCTCCGATGGTCGGGATCATTCGCGCGTCGTGAGCGCAAACGGCGGGGGGGGGAATCGGTGACGAACTATCTTGAGCTTGAAGAGCGCTACCAGTCCGGCGTATACGCCAAGCGGCCGATCACGGTCGTGCGCGGCGCCGGCGCGCGCCTGTGGGACGACACGGGCAAAGCGTACATTGACTGCGTCGGCGGGCAGGGCAGCGCCAACCTCGGCCACTGTCATCCGGCCATCGTCAAGGCGATCACCACGCAGGCGCAGACGCTGATTACCGCGACCGAGATCTTCCACAACGATCAGCGCGCGCGCTTGCTGGAAAAGCTCGTCTCCGTCGCGCCGCCGGGCATGCAGCGCGTCTACCTCTGCAACTCCGGCACCGAGTCGATCGAGGCTGCGCTCAAGCTGTCGCGCTACGCCACCGGCCGCACTGGTTTCGTCGCGTTCATGCGCGGCTTTCACGGTCGCACCATGGGCGCACTCTCCGCGACCTACGAGCCGAAGTATCGCGAGCCGTTCCTGCCGCTAGTGCCGGACTTCGCGCATGTCCCGTACGACAACCTCGCCAAAGCCGACGCGGCGATTACCGACAAGACGGCGGGCGTCATCGTCGAGATCGTGCAGGGTGAGGGCGGTGTGCGGCCCGGCTCGGCCGAGTTCCTGCAAGGGTTGCAGCGACTGTGCCGCGAGCGCGGCGCGATGCTGATCCTCGATGAAGTGCAGACCGGCTTCTGCCGCACCGGCAAGATGTTCGCCTGCGAGCACTACGGGCTGGCGCCGGACTTCCTCTGCGTCGCGAAGTCGATCGCCGGCGGCCTGCCAATGGGCGCGACGCTGATCGGCCCGCGCGTGAAGCCGCTGGAGCCGATGCTGCACGGCTCCACGTTTGGCGGCAACCCACTGGTCTGCGCTGCGGCGTTTGCCGCGATTGACACGATGCAGACGGAGCACCTGGCCGAGCGCGCGACCGAGGTCGGCGCGTACTTCAAGGGACGGCTAGAGCGCATCGAGTCGCCGCTGATCCGTGAGGTGCGCGGTCTGGGCCTGATGCTTGGCGTCGAACTGAAGCAGAAGGTGACGCCGTACCTGCAGACGCTGATGCAGGAAGGCGTGCTGGCGCTGCCGGCCGGCCCCACCGTGCTGCGGCTGCTGCCGCCGCTCGTGATTGAACGGTCCGATGTGGACGCGGCGGCTGACATCATTGAGCGCGTGCTGTGCGAAGTGAAAGAATAGGCGTGGCGGGCTCAGGGATACGTCACCAAACGGAGATCCACGCCATCCGAGGGGAGGGGGCGACGATGTCACTCGACAAATTCAACATCATCGAATCGACGCTGCGCGAAGGGGAGCAGTTCGTCGGCGCGAACTTCACGACCGAGCAGAAAATCAAGATCGCGCATGCGCTGGACGGCCTGGGCGTCGAGTACATCGAACTGACCTCGCCGCTGGCCTCGCCGCAGTCGAATACCGACGCCAAGATCATCGCCGACCTCGGCCTCAAGGCGCGCATCCTGACGCACATCCGTTGCGCCAAGGAGGACGCCAAAGTCGCGCTCGATACGGGCGTCGACGGGCTTGACGTAGTGATCGGCACCTCCTCCTACCTGCGCGAGTTCAGCCACGGCAAGAGCATCGACGAGATTGTCGACCTGGCCGGCGACGTGCTGACGTACATCCGCTCGCAGGCCCCGAACATCGAACTGCGCTTCTCGACCGAGGACTCGTTCCGTTCGGAGATGCAGGACTTGTTCCGGGTCTATCTGGCGGTGGACAAGCTGGGTGTGGTCAATCGTCTCGGCATCGCCGACACGGTCGGCATCGCGACGCCGACGCAGGTTCACCGCATGGTCAGCACGCTGCGCAGCATGACCAAAGCCGACATCGAGTTCCACGGCCACAACGACTCCGGCTGCGCCATCGCTAACTCGTTCGCGGCCTTGGAAGGCGGCGCCACGCACATCGACACCAGCGTACTGGGCATCGGCGAGCGCAACGGCATCACGCCGCTCGGCGGGTTCATTGCGCGTATGTACACCACCAACCGCGCGCTGACCAAGCAGAAATACCGCCTCGACCGCCTGCGCCGGATCGACGAGATGGTCGGCGAGATGGTCGGCGTGGCGGTGCCGTTCAACAACTACGTGACCGGCGTCACGGCGTTCACGCACAAGGCCGGCATCCACGCCAAGGCGATCCTCAACAACCCGGAAACCTACGAAGCGCTCGACCCGCACGATTTCGGGCTGACGCGCTATATCAGCATCGCCCACAAGCTGACCGGTTGGAACGCCGTCAAAGACCGCGCCGAGCAACTCGGGCTGACGCTGACCGACGAGCAGGTCAAAGCGGTCACGGCGCACATCAAAGACCTGGCCGATCACAAGCCGATCGACCTGGAGGACGTGGACGAGCTGCTGCACCGGTGGGCGGAAAAGCAGTGAACAGTAAGCAGAGAGTAAACAGTGAACAGTGAACGGTAAACGGCCTGTTGAGACGAATGGAACCAAAGGGGGAGGCGATGAAAGGTTTGCCGCACGCGAATCGTTATAGCGACCTCATCGTGTATCAAAAGGTTCGAGGGCTACAACAGGAGATATTCGCACGAACGGAGGCTTTTCCAAAGGCTGAGCTGTATTCCTTGACAAGCCAGATACGACGATCATCTCGCTCAATCGGAGCGCAAATCGCGGAAGCTTGGGGCAAACGGCGCTACGAAAATCACTTCGTAAGCAAACTCACCGATGCGGACAGCGAACAATACGAGACGAGCCACTGGATTGCAGTGGCGCTGGATTGCGGTTACTGGGATAGCCAGTCTGCCGAGCAGCTACAGCGACAGTGTGAGGAGATTGGCCGTCTTGTGAACGGTATGATAGACAAAGCTTCTCTGTTCTGTGGGGCCGCCTCGGGCACGCTGCGTGAATCATCTGAAGCCTATTTCTCATCCGAAAATCTGTAGTCGCGCACCGCCCACTGTTCACTGTTTACTGTTCACTTTTCGCACGACCCCCTACCAGGAGGCCAGATTGCCCGCCACTTTCGTCGAAAAAGTCCTCGCCCGCACGTCCGGCCAGCGCGCCGTGGTCGTGGGGCAGATCGTGGACGCGTCGCCCGACGTGATCCTGTCGCACGACAACACGGCGGCGATCAGCAAGATCTTCCGCGCGTTGGGCCAGGCGCGGGTGCGCTACCCCGACCGCCACGCCATCACGCTCGACCACGCAGTGCCGGCGCCAAACACCCAGCACGCGACCAACCATGCCGACGTGCGCAAGTTCGTCGCGGAGCAGGGCATCACGAATTTCTTCGAGGCCGGGCGCGGCATCTGCCACCAGGTGTTGAGCGAGGAGGGCATCGCCCTGCCGGGCAGCCTCGTCATCGGCTCCGATTCGCACACGCCGCACTTCGGCTGGCTCGGCGCGTGCGGCGTCGGCGTCGGCCGCAGCGAGATGGCGGCGATCTGGGCGACCGGCGAGCTCTGGCTGCGCGTGCCGGAGAGCGTGCGCATCATCGTCGACGGCCGCTTGCCGTTCGGCGTGACCGCCAAAGATCTCGCTCTGCATATCATCGGCCGCTTCGGCGCGGACGGCGGCATCTACCAGTCGATCGAGTTCAGCGGCAGCGGCGTTATGTCGCTCACGCTCGACAGTCGCGGCGTCATCCCGAACATGATGGCCGAGTTCGGCGCCAAGAACGCCTACATCCCGCCCGACGACATACTGCTCGACTGGCTCGCACCGCGCTACGCCCGCCGGTTGGCGCTGCGCCACGGCTCCACGCCGTGGCGCGCTGAGCGCCCCGCGACTGGAGGCCGCGGGGCAGCGCGTGATGGGCGCGGGACGCCGGATGCGGCCGAGGTCGCGTCCCGCCGCGCCGAGATCGCCGCGCGCTGTGTCTTGCCCGATGCGGAGGCGTCGTACGTCGCGACACATCACATGGACGCAAACGTCATCGAGCCGCTGGTTGCCTGCCCACACACGGTGGACAACGTCAAGCCACTCTCGCAGGTGCGCGGCACACGGGTACAGCAGGCGTTCCTGGGGACCTGCACTAACGGGCGCGTGGAGGATCTAGCGGCGGCGGCCGAGGTCGTCAAGGGCAAGCACGTTGCGCCCGGCACGCGCCTGGTCGTCATTCCCGCCTCATCCGAGATCATGGTGGAGGCGCTGCGGCTCGGTTACGTGCAGACGCTGGTCGAGGCCGGCGCGATGATCGGCACGCCGGGCTGCGGCCCGTGCATGGGCAACCACTTCGGCGTGCCTGCGCCCAACGAGGTGACCATCAGCAGCGCCAACCGAAACTTCCGCGGGCGCATGGGCACCCGCGACTCCGAAATCTACCTGGCCAGCCCAGCGGTTGTTGCCGCTAGCGCCATCGCCGGCTGTATTGCCGATCCGCGCGAAGTGCGAAGCAATGACAGGGTGAGGGGATGACGGGATGACAAGATGACAAGATGACAAGATGGCAAGATGACAGGGTGCGGCCTTTAGGCGAATGAAATCTGACTACTGACCGCTGAAGACTGACGAATGGAGACTGCCGTGACATTCCGTGGGCGGGTCTGGAAATATGGTGACGCGATCAATACCGACGTCATCTTTCCGGGCAAATACACGTACACGCTGACCGATCCGAACGAGTGGCGCAAGCACGCGCTGGAAGACCTCGATCCGTCGTTTGCCGCCGAGGCCAAACAAGGCGACGTGATCGTCGCCGGGCGCAACTGGGGCTGCGGCTCATCGCGCGAGCAGGCGGTCGGCGCGCTCAAGTACGCTGGCGTGCAGGTCATCATCGCCAAGTCGTTTGCGCGCATCTACTTCCGCAACGCCGTCAACCAGGGCGTCCTGCCGGTCGTCTGCGCCGAGGCGGTCGATGCGATCCAGGCTGGCGAGACGGTCGAGGTCGATCTGGACGCGCACGCGATCCGCTGTGCGGCGGGCACGTTCGATTTCCCGCCACTGTCGCCGACCATCATGCGTATTATCGAATCGGGCGGGTTGATCCCGATGCTGCGCAAGAAACTTGGCGTCGAGCATCTGCCGATGCCGGAAATCAAGGGCGGCGAATGAGCACGCGCACGATCTGCCTGATACCCGGCGATGGCGTGGGCCGCGAGGTCATCCCCGCCGCCGCCGAGGTGTTGCGCGCCCTGCAACCCGGCTGGCAGTTCACGCAGGCCGATGCCGGGTTCGAGTGCTTCCAGCGCACCGGCAACGCCATCCCCGACGAGACGCTGAAGGCGGTCGCCGCCGCCGACGCGGCGATGTTCGGCGCGACGTCGTCGCCGTCCGGCAAGGTCGCGGGCTATCGCAGCCCGATCCTCGCCCTGCGCCGCCAGTTCGACCTGTATGCCAACCTGCGCCCGACGCAATCGCTGCCGGGCGCGTTTTCGCGTCAGGGCATCGACCTGCTGATCGTGCGCGAGAACACCGAGGATCTCTACCTCGGTCTCGAGACGCGCGAAGGGGACCGCGCGGTTGCACAGCGCGTCATCACGCGCGGCGCGTCGGAGCGCATCACGCGCGTGGCGTTCGAACAGGCGCGCCTGCGCGGCAAGCCGTCGCCGCGCGTGACGGTCGTCCACAAGGCCAACGTGCTCAAGGAGACCGACGGCCTGTTTCGCGAGGCGGCGCAGACGGTCGCGCGCAACTATCCCGATGTCGCGTGCGACGAGATGCTCGTCGATGCGATGGCGATGCGGCTGGTCAAAGACCCGGAGTCGTTCGATGTGATCGTGACGACCAACCTGTTCGGGGACATTCTCTCGGATGAAGCGGCCGGACTGATCGGCGGGCTCGGCGTGGCGCCGTCGGCCAATATCGGGGCGACCGGTGCCGTGTTCGAGCCGGTGCACGGGTCCGCGCCGGATATTGCAGGGCAGGGCATCGCCAACCCGATCGGCGCGATCCTGAGCGCCGCGCTGTTGCTCGACTACCTGCGCGAACCGGATGCGGCGCGCCGCGTGCGTGCGGCGGTGCAGGCGGTCGTCGCGAGCGGCGTGACGACGCGCGATCTGGGTGGCAACGCCAGTACAGCCGCCGTGACATCGGCGATATTGGCTCGTTTGTGAAACCCTTCGGGTCTGTCAGACCCGAAGGGTTTGGATCAGATGTATGACTACCGACCGCGATCTCCTCAAAGCGCAGTACCGCGATGGAGGCAATCTCGATGCGCGCATCGCTCTTCACGCGCGCTTCAGCACCGCCACGACCCAATTCCATGACTGGCTCTTCAACCTGATCACCGCCCCGCCCGATGCGCGCGTGTTGGAGATCGGCTGCGGGACGGGCGCGCTCTGGCAACAGGTGTACGCGCGCACCCCGCGCGGCTGGCGGCTGACGCTGACCGATTTCTCGCACGGCATGGCGGCGGGCCTCCGTCCCAAATCACAAGCGTGGGGGTTCAACGCCCGTTTCGCGCAGTGTGACGTGCAAGCCTTGCCGTTCCCGGACGCACACTTCGATCTGGTGCTGGCCAATCACATGCTCTACCATGTGCCCGATCTCGCGCGCGGCGTCGGCGAGATTGCGCGAGTGCTGAAGCCGGACGGCATGCTGGTCGCCGCGACGAATGGCGAAGCGCATATGCGCGAATTGGACAACCTCGCGACGGAGATCGGCATACCCCCGCACCGGATATGGCAGTTGGCGTTCCGGCTCGAAAATGGCGCCGAGTTGCTGGGGCGGCAGTTTGCCCGCGTGGATCGCCACGATTTCGCTGATGCGCTCGTCGTGACCGAAGCCGAGCCGCTCATCGCCTACATCGTGTCTATGAACACGTTCGCAGGGCTGTTGACGCCAGAAAACGTGGCGCGCCTGCGCGCGACTGTGGCTAGTCGGCTCGCGCGCGACGGGGCAATTCGCATCCGCAAGTCGACGGGCGTCTTCATTGCGCGCGCGCCGCGCCGCTAACGGTCGAATACCTTCAGCAGCCACACCCCGGCCAGCGCGGCGAGCAATAGCCAAATACCGATGATAATGGCGGCGGCGATGCGATTGATCGGCTTGCCCTGCGCCATGACCTCCTCGGCGCGGATGCGGCAGTCCGCCATCACCTTGGCGGGAATCAGGCGTAGCGCGAGCGCAATGCCGAGCGGCACAAGGATCAGGTCGTCGAGGTAGCCGATCACCGGGATGAAGTCGGGAATGAGGTCGATCGGGCTGAACGTGTAGCCGACGACGCACGCGGCGACAACCCGCGCATACCACGGCACGCGCGGATCGCGGTACGCCAGATAGAGCGCATAGACCTCAGTCTTCAACTGCCGGGCGCGCTGCCGCCAATGGGCAAGCATCATCAATTCCTCAAAAGACTGGCTGGGTACTCAGCCACCCGTAGCATAGCCTGCTCGACCACGTACCCGTCAGAGTCCAGCCCGGCGACTTCAAGAAAAGGGGCACGCCGGGAAACATCGTGGCATGCCCTCCGACTTGGCGCAGCCCTGCTAGTCGACTATCGACTGATACACCAGGTTCTGGCAGACTGTCGCAATCGGCTCCGCACCAAAGTACGATTGCGCCATGTACAGGTAGACGAGGTCCTCTGCTGGGTCAACACGGAAACGCGTGTCCGCTGCGCCGTCCCAGCCATACATGCCGATTGAGCCGAGCGTACCGGCTTCGTTTCCTGTGCGCATGTTAAAACCGAGTCCGAATCCATCTCCCGGCTGAGCATCCGCGCCCACCAAAGGCGGTAGCAGTGACGCGGGAAGATGATTGGTTGTCATAAGTGACAGCGTCTTGCGACCAACGATCCGCACTCCGTCCAATTCGCCACCGTTGAGCAGCATCTGCCCGAATCGCAGGTAGTCCGCCGCTGTCGACACCAGGCCGGCGCCGCCAGACGGTGCAACGTCCGCTCGCAGCCATGCGCTTGTGGTAGGGCTGTCAATCAGCACATAGCGGTTTTCTGCATCGGGCTGGTAACACGCGCATAACCGCTCCACTTTGTTGGATGGGACGAAGAAGCCGGTGTCGTTCATACCCAGTGGCCGGAAGATCTTTTCCGCCAGATAGACATCAAATGGCATGTCCGCGATGAGTTGCACGAGATAGCCGAGCAGGTCGGTGGCGATGCTGTATCGGAAGCGTGCGCCGGGTTGGTTGGCTAACGGTAAAGCTGCAATTCGTGTCGCCATTTCATCAAGTCCGACCTGCAGGCGAAGTATCGGAGAGAAGATGCCCGACGCACGGAACAGGTCTTCTATCGGGTGATCGTCAAACAGGCCGTAGCCGAGTCCAGCCGTGTGTATCAACAGGTCGTGAACCGTGATTAGCCGTTCTGCGGGTGTTGTTATAATGCCGCCAGTAACGTCTCGGCCGGTATAGACACGAATGTCTTTGAATGCCGGGAGGTACTTGGCGAGTGGGTCAGACAAGAGGAGGCGGCCTTGCTCGACGAGCATCATCAGGGCAGTGCTCGTTATCGGTTTCGTCATCGAATAGATGCGAAAGATCGCGTCCTCGCGCATCGGCTTGCTCGCTTCGGCGTCCATCATGCCGAGACACTCGCGATACGCTACTTTGCCGTGTCGCGCGACCACCGTGATCGCACCCGCAATGATATGGTGGTCAATGTAGGATTGGAGCACCGGGCGGATACGGTCGAGCCGCTCCGACAATAGGCCGACGGATTCCGGTGTTGCGACGTTCATGGTGCTCCTTTCGATTGCATAGTGTGGATTGAAATTGGAGTACGCTTTGCATCGCGTCGGCAGCGTTCGCCTTGCCGCGAATTATAGCATGTTGTTCTGCCTTCGGCGTATCCGATTCAGCCGCAGTGCGCCTGGCCGTGTGGCTGAAGCGCGCTCGCCGCACTATGCTACAATCCTTGCATGTCCTACATCCCCCTGCGCGCCCGTTCGCACTGGAGCCTGCTCGACGGCGTGCCGTCGGTGCCGGAACTGGTCGGGCATGCCTCGGCGCTGGAACTGCCTGCACTGGCGCTGACCGACCACAACGCGCTGTACGGTGCGGTCGAATTCGTGCGCAAGTGCCGTTCGGCAGGCATCCGGCCGCTGGTGGGCGCGGAGCTCAGCATCCACGGCGGTCATTCGCTGGTATTGCTGGCGCGCGATGCCACGGGCTACGGCAATCTCTGCCGGCTGGTTACGCGCATGCAGGCCGCGACCGATCGCGAGGCGGCGATCGAGCGCGGCCTGTCGCTCACCGAGCTTGATGCGCACCGCAGCGGTTTGGTCGCGCTGTCCGGCGGTCACGGGGGACCGGTGGACAGTCACCTGCGCGATGGTGACTCGCGCAACGCTGAACTGATCGCCCGGGCGCTGGCCGAACTGTTCGGCCGCGACGGTTTCTACATTGAATTGCAGATAGCCGAGCCGGGCGACGAAGCGCTCGCTTCCGCGCTCGACGAGATGGCCGGGCGGCTGGGCGTGCGCGCGGTCGCCACGCACGATGCGCGCTACCTGTTGTCTGCCGATGCGCCGCGCTATGCGCTGTTGAGCGCGATGCGGCTCGGCCAGCGGCTGGCCGATCTCCCGCCGCAGGCCGACTACGCCTGGGCGCCGCCCGACGAGATTGCCCGCCGGTTCAGCGCGTTCCCCGCCGCGCTGGCCGCGACCGCCGAAGTCGCCGGCCTGTGCGGTGACGTGCTGACGCTCGGTACGACGCGCTTCCCTACGCTCGACCTGCCGTCCGGCCGCACACCGGAAGACGAACTGTGCGCCCTCGTCTGGGACGGTGCGCGCGAGCGGTACGTCGCGTTCGGCGAGCCGGTCGAGGCGCGCCTGCAGATGGAGACGCAGGTCATCAACTCGCTCGGCTACGCGCCGTATTTCCTCGTCGTGGCCGACATTGTCGGCTTTGCGCGCCGGCGCGGCGTGCCGATCTCGCCGCGCGGCTCGGCCTCGTCGTCGGTGGCGGCATACTGCCTGGGCATCCATGACGTCGATCCGCTGGCGCACAATCTCTACTTCGAGCGCTTCCTCTCGCTGGAACGGAACGACCCGCCCGACATCGACCTCGACCTCTGCTCGCGCCGCCGCGACGAGGTGATCGCCTACGTCTACGAGCGGTACGGCGCGGATCACGTTGCGATGGTCTGCACGTACTCGACGATGCGCCCGCGCTCGGCGCTG
Source organism: Chloroflexota bacterium (assembly GCA_016235055.1). Classification (NCBI taxonomy): domain Bacteria; kingdom Bacillati; phylum Chloroflexota; species Chloroflexota bacterium. The sequence goes on from JACRMK010000017.1 coordinate 68,599, forward strand.
CGCGAAGCCGCCAAGGCGCACGGGCTCTCCGAGCAGCGCATCGGCGAACTGGCGCGCGAGGTGCCGTGGTACTGGCCGGGTTCTTCGCGCGCCGAGATCGAGATGGCGCAGACCCGCCTGCGCAAACAGGCGCGCGACGCGGCCGAGCGCGCGGCGATTGAGGCGAGCATCACGCTGGAGCACACGCCGCACCACCTGTCGATCCACCCCGGCGGCATCGTCATCGCGCCGGGGCCGATCACCGACCTGGTGCCGCTGCAGCACGCGACCAAGGGGCTGGCGATCACGCAGTACGACCTCGGCGGCATCGAGCAACTTGGCCTGGTCAAGATCGACCTGCTCGGCATCAGCGCGCTGACGGTCATCGCCGACTGCGTCGAGTTGGTGCGTCAACGCGAGCCGGATTTCGCACTCGAAGCGATTCCGGCCGGCGATGACGCGACGGCGCGCACGCTATCAGCCGGACGGACGATCGGCTGCTTCCAGATCGAAAGCCCCGGTATGCGCGCCACCTTGCGCGAGGTGTCCGCGCGCAACGCCGCCGATCTGATCGTCGCGCTGGCGCTCTACCGCCCGGGGCCGCTCAAGGGCGGCCTGAAGGACGCGTTCGTGCGGCGGCATCTCAGGCAGGAGCCGGCCAGCTACCTGCATCCCGCGCTGGAGCCGATCCTGCGAGAAACGTACGGCGTCGTGCTCTACCAGGAACAGGTGCTGCGCATCGCGCACGAGGTGGCGGGCATGACGCTGGGGCAGGCCGATCTGCTGCGGCGCGCGATGGGCAAGCGCTCGCCGGAGGCGATGGCGCGACTGAAGGCGGAGTTCCTGCGCGGCGCGCGCGAGGCCGGCGGCTTCGACGCGTCGGTCGCGGAGCAGGTCTGGGAGTTGATGGCGGCGTTCGCGGGTTATGGGTTCCCGAAAGCGCATGCGGCCGGTTACGCGACGGTTGCCTACCGCATGGCGTATCTTAAAACGCACTTCCCGGCCGAGTTCATCGCGGCGCGGCTCGGCGTGTGGGGCGGCTTCTACTCGCCGCGCGTGTATGTGGGCGAGGCGCGCCGGCTCGGCATGGCGGTGCACCCGCCGCACGTCAATCACAGCGGCGCGGCGTTCACGCTGATGCACGACGCAACCGGGCAGGCGCACGTCTATATGGGACTCGATGCCGTGCGCGAGCTGACCCGCGCGACGATCCGGCGCATCATCGGCGGGCGGCCGTACGCCACGCTTGAAGACTTCCTGATCCGCGCACAGCCGCAGCACGTCGAGGCGATCAACCTTGTGCAGGCTGGCGCGCTGGAGGGGCTCGGCGCGACGATGGCGATGCTGGCCGCGCTCGACACGCAGCACTGGCACGGCCGCCATGCGGCGCAACTTCGCCTGCCGATCGAACTGCCGGACGCGGATGCCGCGCCGGAGCCAGACCTGACCCAGCGCGTGGCATGGGAGCGCGAGGTGCTCGGCCAGACGGTCAGCATGCACCCGCTCGATCTGGTCGGCGCAGAACTGGCGCGGGTGACGCGCGAACGCAGCGACGAACTGGAACGGCGGGTCGGCGAGACGGTGACGCTGGCCGGCGCGCGCATCACCGCGCACGATGTGCCGTACGCCCGCCAGCCCGCGCTCTGGCTCGACCTCGAAGACGAAGCCGGGGCGTACCTGGCTGTGCTGGAGGGCGCGACTTATCGCCGTTTCAAGCCATTGGCGCAGTCGCGCGAACCGTTGTTGGTGCGCGGCCGCGTGCGGCGCGACATTCACGGGCTTATTGTGGTCGCCGTCGAATCGCTGCAGCGTATCTCAAACGCGACCACCGATGTGCCGTCGCGCCACAGCCGCGGGCGGCGATAATGCAAAGACCTCACAGGTTTTCAAAACCTGTGAGGTCTGCGTGGTGACGAGTGCGCGCGGTTACCGCTTGCCGAAATCGCAGCGCGTCGCCGCGTCGTTGGTGGCGATCCAGATCACATCGTTCGACTGCACGGCGATTCCATTGACGCGGTCGGTATCAGAACGATCAGTGACGGGCAAGCCGTCGGTCTGGCCAAAGGCCCAGAAGATGTCATCCCTGTCCAAGTGTCCGGGAATGTAGTGGTATATCTGTGGCGGGTGCAGATTTGTGCCAACCCACCATGAGCCGTCCGGGGCCTGCCGGAATGAGCGGGCGCTCAAGGCATCGGTGCGATATGGGCGCTGCAGAGTCTGCTTGTCCGCCAGTTGCCAGTTTTCGAAGACGGGATCATAGCGCAGCAAACCGTCCGCAACGGCTATCCACGTCGCACCGTTTGCATCAAACTGGATATCACTTACCAGGGCAAATGGCTCCATCCATGTGCCGGCGATTTTGAGTTTGGAGTATGTCTTCCATACGTTCTGCTCACCCGGCGCGCTTGCGGGCGTTAGGTGGGCAAGCCCTTTGGTCAGATAGGCTATCCATAATGATCCGTCAGGAGCGCCAGCGATTCGCCGCACGCCTTCTTCCGCAAGTCCATCGCGTGTGGTAAAAGTCGTCCATTGGTTGATGCTGGGCTGATAGCGCGAGATGCCACCATACGAGGCAAACCAGAGCGTGCCGTCCTTTGACTGTGAGATGCCGTACACGAAGGGGCTTAGCAGGCCGTTCTCGTTCGTGTACGTCTGCCAGTTCGAGCCGTCAAAACGCAAGACGCCCCGTGTTGTGGCAAACCAGACTGTGCCGTCATTGGCTACAAGTACCTGTGTGACATCGTCGGACGCGAGCCCGTCGTTTGCGGTAAAGAACGTCCAGCGGTTATCTCCGGGACGCAGGCGCGCTACGCCAAAACCGCTTGTAGCCACCCAGATGGTGTTATCATGCGCGACCGCAATATCGGAAACAGCGCGCCCAAGTGAAGACGGAATCAGCCGGTATACAGTGCAAGCAGCCGTGGGGAATGGCGTTGCCGTTGGCGCACCGGGCACGTACGCGAAGCCGAACTCGAACGGGCCATCGGTGCTCCGTCTGGATGCGCTCGCCCGTTCTGCTGTCGACAACTGATAGCCAGCAGGAACTTTCGGAAAGACCACGTAGTCAACGCCGACGCAGCCTGGGTTGGACATCGAGGCGATGGCTTCGCCGTGGTAATCGGCCGTGAACGGCCCCAATGCGTTGCTATCGGAAGCCCCCGCTCGCTTGAAAAAGAACTGAACACCGGGCATTGGCGGCTCATTGTTGTCATGTTTGCCATCGCCGTTCAAATCCAGCCAGGCCAGCAGTTTGGCGCTCCAGACACATTCGCCGATGACGCGCGGCGTTGGCGATACCGTGATCTGCGGGGAAGGCGTCGCCGTCGGAGCAATCGGCGTGTCGATTGAGCTGGGCGTACATCCTGCCCCAACCGCCAGCCAGATGGCGACGAATGCGACGGTGATGGCGTGTCGAATGGTCATGGCCTTTCCCCCATCGCATGATACCAAGCATGAGCACTCTCGACCAAATCTGCTTTAATGACGGAACCGCGTCACAGAATGTCTCCACGCGTAGAGCACAAATCAGATAGTATGGCGAGCTATCCGCTGCGATGCCCATCAATCTGGGTACGCTTTGAGTGAGGCCGGCGCTGAGAAGGGAGGATGCGTATAGCGTTGCGTCCCATGTGCTCTCGCCGCGCTCTTAGTGCCGGATCACCGGCAGGAACAGCCGACCCGTGACGTGCGTCGTCATGAGCGCGTGGGCACTGCTCGCGTTGACCTGGGGCGACAAGTGTTCCGCACGCGCCGCAATCGCTGCGTCGGCGCCGGGCGACAGCGCGGCGCTCGTGCGCAAGCTGAAGACGAGCGTGCCATGGCCGCCGGGCGCGATGTCCCCCGCGTCCCATACCAGCGTCGGCATGCCGGTCTCTTGGTCGAGATCGATTTGTGGGAATGGGGTCGGGCCGGCGACGCTCAGATCCGCAGGCAGCCATGGGAAGCGCACTTTGATGCGTCCGGCGCGCGCCGCGAAGTTCCCGTGGTTGTCATAGGTCACGGTGTAGGTCACGCGCTCACTCGCATGGGCGCTCACGGTGCCGGTTATCCCCAGCGTCACGTCGGCCCACTGGTTACGCGAAACGATTTCGAGCGTGATCGCTTCCGTCGTACTGAGCCCCGACGAAGGACTGACGGCGGTCAGCGTGATGACGTGCTGGCCGGGCGCCAGCGCCGCCGTGTGCAGTTGCCCGCCCGCGCCGAGTGCGCCGCCTGGACTTGCAGTCCACGACAGGTGATCGTCCGGCACGAAGCCGTCCTCCGGCGTCAACGCCGCGCCGCGCAGCAACACGGTGTCGCCCTGGTGGAAGACCGCGCCCGGCAGTGGGTCGAGGATCGACGCGATTGGCGGGTGGGGCGCGACCGCAAATTGGCCAGACAGTCCGAAGCCGGTCAGGATGCCGTCGCTGGCCTCGACGCGGATGACGCCTTGTGCGGTCGCGGGCACGACCAGCGAATGCCAAAGCACCTGCGTGCGCGTTATGCCGACGAAGATCGGCGAAAATGTCGCGCCCCCGTCGGCAGAAAATGCGAGGTTGTAATGGAGCGGATCGCCATCGCCGTCCGATGCGCCCCAGGCGATGCTGATCGGCTGGCTGGCGCTGAACGATTCACCGCCGGCGGGCGTGAGCACGTTGACGACCGGCGCATGCGCGCTCACGGTGCGGCTCCAGATCGTCGCGCCGTTCCAGTGTATTTCGATGCGCGTGGTCGTGGGCGGGAACGGCCAGCGCGCGCTGAACACACCGACGCCGGAGTCATCGCCGTGCGCGCTCGTGAATAGCACGGCGATCGGGTACGCCGACAGCAGACCCCCACTGTCGAAGAACGCCAGTGTGTAAGGGCTGGTATGCGTCAGAGGCACGCTGAGCGGGACGGAAGGTAGCAAGCGGGACAGTCCGGCCGTGACGAGGCCGGAGCGGTCGATCGACCCGCTGATGAAGAAGTCCTGGGTGGTCAGTGGCGCATGCGTCGGCCCGTAGCTGATCGAGACGCCTGACAACAGATTCCCCTCGATCTTGTCGTAGTCGAACGGCTCCAGGAATGCATTGTCATTGTCCATGCCGGGCACGTAAGCCATGATCGATTTCGCCTGATTGCTGGCACAGGCGGCGCGCGCCGGATCGTTCTCGAATTCAAGCGGCGAGCCGCTGCTAAGCCCGATGCCGATCACCAGTCGGCCGCGCGTGCCGCTGACGTCCTTGAGGTTCTGGTCGACCTCGGCCTGCGCAAACGACGTGGTATCGACGCAGGTTTTCGAATTGGCGCCGTCCTCCTTGTAACGCGAGTGTGCGCCGTCTTTACAGCAGTTTTGATCCGAACCGTCCACCAACCCGATATCGTGCGCGACTTCCTGGGCCATGATCGGCCCGGTTGTGGGCGAACTGCTTTTTGAGAACACGAGTGAAACGCGCTCCCAGCACGAGTTCTGGATTGCGCGGCAAAACGAATTGCCTGTGCCCGGCGCCCAGCCGACCCCGGCCGAATTGCTGCCCGGGTCCTGCGCGCTCGGCGCGATGAGCATCTGCACGTGCGTGGCGGTGCGGCCTGGCACGTTCTGGTAGGTATCGTTCCAGTCGTTGCGGAAATCCTCCAGCGCCTCACCCAGATTGTTGCGGCGGCAGAAGCGCTGCGTAAGGGCAAAGCAGTCGCTGAGGTCGACCAGCTCGTCGGTCGTCCACACGGCGGGCGGCCACAGAAACGTGCGCATATCGACGTTCGGAAGCGGGTAGGCGCGCAGGAAGGTCTTGATGCCTGCCTGCCAGTCCCGGCTGAGCGGCGCATAACCCGACGCCACCGACCCCTCGTACATCAGAAATACCGTTAGGATGCGCAGGTTGTTCGGCATGTCCACGAAATATAGCGAGGTCGTCGGGATCGTCGTCGATGCCACCCCGAGGCCATTTTGATAGAGCGTGAAGTCGATTCCGGCCAGTTCGGAGAGCGGGAAGTTCAAGTCCTGCGCGCGGATCGGTATGTTGACGCTCTCGGTCAGATGGCGCGTGGTCAGCGGCAGGATCTCGACCGGCAGTGGACCGACCCGCGACACCGCGCTGAGTGTGACGGAATAACCGTTGGTGCGCCGGATGCGCATGCTGCCGGCGTCCACGTTGAGAGCGCAACCGGCGAGCACCGGCCCGCTCACGGCTGGGAAGATTTGCGCCAGCGTGTCTTTGCGCCAAATCAGCCCGTAATCCTGGAAGTTCTGCGTCAGCGACCAGCCGCCGATCTGCGGGTAGACGACCGTAAATGAATATGGCAGCGACACGTCGCGGCCATCGTTGAAGTGCAGGCCGAGCGGCCCCGACAAGGCGAAATTGGGCACCGTGGCGGTCAGCACATTGTCACTGCCAAAGGTGCCGGCGACGGTCCCGCCGATCGTGGCCTGCCCGCCGGCTAGATTGGAGCCTTGCAGCGCGAACCGCGTCCCGACGTTGCCGCAGGTCGGCGACACGCTGTTGACCACGGGCGGCGCGGGCGCGATGGTCACCTGCACGCGGTCGCGCGCGCCGAGCGGCGCCGCCGGGTTGGCTGGCCCGTCGTCAACTTGCAACTGAAAGCTGAGCGTGGCGGTCGTCTGCACGCTCGGCGCGACGAAGTTCGCTATCGCACTGCGCGACAGGTTGAGCGTGACCGAGAGCGGCACGGGGTACGATTGCAGCAGGCTCCACTGGTAATTCAGCGAGTCGCCGTCCCGGTCGGATGACGCCGAGCCGTCGAGCGTGACCGGCGTCCCTTCGAGCGCCGTTTGAAAGTTGCCCGCGTTGGCGTACGGGCGACGGTTCCACGAGTTGATCGAGATGATGAACGGCATGGAGAAATCTTCGAGCAGCGTCGCGCCGCCGGTGCAGTCGACGCGACTGGAGAGGCGCATCACGGCTTGCGTGGAGTTGAGCTCCGGCGGCGTCCACGTTTTCTTCCCGCTGTTGGTCATGCAATCGCCGAAGACTTGCGGGCCAGGAAACGTGCTGCCGCCGTCGATCGAGTATTGCAGATAGAGGTTGGTCGGGTTGCCGGTGCTGCCCCACCACACTTCCTCCGGGCGGTTGTAGAAAAACACGGGCGTCTCGCCGTTCGGATCCGGCCCGTTGGCCGGATACGTCAGGAACAGCGACTTCTCGTTGGGGTCTGACGACACGCGCAGCGGTCCCACGGTGGCCGCGCCGAGCGAGTTTTGGCAGAACTCGCCCTGGGCGCACGCCTCGACGCGCAGGTAGAGCGTCGTCGTGGTAGTGGGGAACACCGTCCACGGAAAGCTATTGCCCAGGCGCAGGCCGGCCGTGCCAGGCAGCAGGCCGAAGTTGGTGCCGTCCAGCGAGTAACTCAACCAGAAGTGGTCGACGACGGTAAAGGTGTCGTTCAGGCCCCAGCGCAGCGGATAGACGGTGCCCGGGCGCAGCAGCTCATTGTTCCGCGGGCGCAGCCAGTAGATCTGGATCGGCTCGACGGTGAACAAGTCGCCAGTGTTGCTGGCCACGACGGTCGGATTGATGCAGTCGGATACGAGATCGACGCGCACGCGCGCATGAGTCAACTGGGTAGAGGGCGGCGTCCAGAAGTTGTCGGTCTGGGGATACGGCACGCAATAGGGCGCGGCGGCGTTGGGATACCAGACCTGCAGCCAGTTATCGAGGCCGCCAGTGGCCTCGGTCGCGAAGTAGAAGTACGCGCCGGCCCAGACGCCTTCGCCGCTGACAGTGGCCGAGACATAGGTGGGCTTGCCACCGGGGATAGTAAGCGGCGCGGTGGGGGTGATGATCTTGACGACGAGCGGGGCGCCGGCGGTGGGCGCGGCGAGGGCCGGCGCCCGGCTATGGTCGAGGAGGGCCGCAAGCGCGCATGCGGCCAACAACGCCACCATGCTGGTGACGATCAGGCGTAGATGCGGTTTCATGTACCCTCCAGATAACGTTCATCAGCGTGCGGCCTGCCGACTGAACCAACTGGACGATCTGATCCGAGAGGGAAATGTTCCGCAGCCATTCGGCTGTGGCGCCGATCCGACCACTTTGGCCGGAATCATACAGCGGTTTGTAGCAAATGTAAATCGGGCGTGCGATGGACCAGCAATTCTCATTTTGGAGTCTGGCCACCAAGCTGCCCCCGACCCCCTCCCA